>CAZSVG010000041.1:0-7871 GCA_964610195.1 uncultured Candidatus Cloacimonadota bacterium
TTAATGTTTTTTTGCGCTTTTCTGAGGATCTCACCGAACTTGCCAAATTCCCGTTTAACCGAGCCCAGCAATTGCCATACTTCACTGGAGCGTTGCTGAATAGCGAGGGTTCGAAAACCCATTTGTAGGCTATTGAGAAAGGCCGCCAGAGTGGTAGGTCCGGAGATTAGCACCCGATGCTCTCGGAGAATAATATCAAATAGATTTGTTTTCCCCAAAATTTCGGCAAAGATTCCTTCCGAGGGGAGGAATAAAATAGCAAAATCAGTTGTTTGGGGAGGATGGATATATTTTTCACTGATGTCTTTGGCAAATGACTTGATCTTCTGCCCCAGGGCTTTTCTATTTTCATCAATCTGGCCCAGGTTACCCAGTTCATAAGCATCCTGCAAAAGATAAAAGTCTTCCATGGGAAATTTGGCATCTATCGGCAGATAGACACATTCGCTACTATCTTCACGACCAGGTAGTTTAATGACATAGTCAACACGGTTACTACTCCCGTCGATAATTCTGAATTCTTTTTCATATTGTTCGGGACTGAATAGTTGTTCCAGAAGATTTCCGAGCTGATATTCACCTAATACCCCTCTGGTCTTAACATTGGACAGAACTTTTTTCAGGTCACCGACTCCCGAGGCCAGATTTTTCATATCTCCCAGTCCCTGATGTACCAACTCAAGTCTTTCACTTACCTGTTTGAATGATTCACCCAATCTTTTTTCCAGAGTAGTTTGCAACTTTTCATCGACAACATTACGCATCTCATCAAGCTTTTTGCTGTTTTCATCCTGCAGGCTTTTGATCTGAATCTCTATTGTCCCTCGCATTTTTTCCAGTCGCTCTTCCATCGATGTACCGATCTTATCAAGTCTTCCGGAAAATTCGTTCATCCTGGCAAAAAAACTTTCCAGAAAAGACCGGAACGCATTATTCAACTCTTCTCTGTTTTGACGGGCATTGTTACTCGCTTCATCCCGATTGCGTGCCAATTCTTCCCGTAAAAGTGTATCGGTCTTTTGGATCAGGTTTTCAAAGCTATTCAACTTGAATAAGATCTCTGATATGTCTTGTTGCTCTTTTTTAAAGAGAAGGATCAGAATGATAATCAGTGATATTACTTGCAGACCAAGAATTGCGATCAAGAGATAGATATTCATCTTTTAATTCTATTCAAGGATAGATACGGTAAATCATACGGGGAAATGGGATAGTTTCTCTGATATGTTGCACTCCCGAAATCCAGCCTACAAAACGTTCCAATCCGATACCAAAACCACTATGGGGAACAGTTCCATATTTTCGTAAATCCAGATACCATTGATAGGGCTCTAACGGCATATTCTCTTCGAGCATTCTCCCTTTGAGAGTTTCATAATCATCTTCCCGCTGAGAACCGCCGATAATCTCACCAAATCCTTCCGGAGCAATTAGATCGCTACCCAGTACTATATCAGGATTGTTGGGGTCACGCTTCATATAAAAGGCTTTGGTCTCTTTGGGCCACCTTTCGATAAATAGAGGGACATCAGTATCTTCGGTCAGCATTACCTCTTCCTGAGCACCAAAATCATCTTTATAACTCAAATTGGATCCTTTACTTCTTAATAAATCTATCGCTTCCCGATGAGCCATCCTCTGGAATGGGGCATCGGATTTTTTCAGTCTTTCCACATCTCTCCCAAGAAGCTCCAGATCGGAAAGATTCGATTCGATTACACTCCGAATAACGAATCTGATCAATTCTTCCTGGATCTGCATATTCTCTTCATGTTCCACAAAGGCAGCTTCAGCATCCATCATCCAGAATTCGGTGAGATGCTTTCTGGTTTTTGACTTCTCAGCCCGAAAGACCGGACCGAAATCATAAACTCTACCCAGGCTGGCTATCCCTGTTTCCTGATATAACTGACCAGATTGTGAAAGATAAGCAAACCCTTCATCAAAGTAGGGAACCTGAAAGAGGGTGGTTGTTCCCTCGCAGGCATTGGGGGTCAGGATCGGGGAATCAAAGCGATAAAACCCGTTCTGGTTCAAGTACTGACAGATAGCAAAATAGATGCTGTGTCTCAGTCTCATGAGAGCCCATTGGCGGGAAGAACGGAGCCAGAGATGTCTGTTGGAAAGGAGAAAATCTGGGCCATGCTCTTTCTTGGAGATGGGATAATCTTCAGCTATCTGAATTATTTTCAGATCGGTTACTGCCAGTTCATAAACATTTTTTTGCTTGGGATGCTCTTTAGGAATACCACTCAACTCTAAGGATGATTCCAGGGTCAGCTTGCCGGCCAGGTTAAATTTCTCTTCCCCCAAATCGGGTAGAAATGCTACTGTCTGAATCTCAGCTGAACCATCTCTGACAATAATAAAATGTAATTTACCGGAAGAACGGAAATTTCGAACCCAACCGCGGATTCTTACCTCTTCACCCAGATGAGCACTGATGTCTTTAATCAATACTGTTTTCATATAATCGCGTATTACTCCTTTATATCTCTGATCTTGATCTTTTCCATGATGTTTAAAGCAACCTGCAAGGCTTTCATCCCGGCCATTCCATCAACACAGGGTCTCTTATCTTCAGCTATGGCCTCTATAAATGATTCCAGCTCTAAAGTAAGAGCATCCTTGGTTATATCGGAAGAGTCAATTTGCCGTAAATCAACCAGTTCATCAGTATTTATGGTTCTGGTTCCAAGCAGAATCTCCGGTAGAATCTTCTGCAGATCTTTTGATTTTTTCAGAATAGTTACTTTTTTATTCTGAAAATCGAGTGAAAGATAAGCATCTTTTTGAAAGAAGCGAATCTTCCTTTCCCTTTTTAATGAAACTCTGCTGGCAGTGACATTGGCAATAGCACCGTTCTCGAATTCCAATCGGGCATTGGCTATATCTATGTTCGGGGTCAGGATACATACTCCACTTGCCCTGATATCACGAAGATCACTTTCAACAAAACTGAGAATCAGATCAATGTCATGGATCATTAAATCAAGAACCACTGATACATCACTTCCCCGAGGGGTAAACGGCGCGAGTCGATGCGATTCGATAAACATTGGATCTTTGATTTCATCCGCTATCTTCAGAACGATTGGATTAAACCGTTCGATGTGCCCGACCTGAATCTTCAGATTCTTTTCCCTGGCCAGAGATACCAACTCTTCAGCTTCTTGTAGATTGGAGGTTATCGGTTTCTCGATAAAAACATGTTTTCCCTTATCCAGAGCAATTTTGGCCAGGCGATAGTGATGGATAGTTGTCACTGCTATGTCGATAGCATCGATATCGTGAAGTAATGCCTCATATTCGGAGAAAGCCCTTACTTCATAACGTTGAGAAATCTCAGCAGCCCTCTCTTTGTTTTGATCATAGATTCCAATCAATTCACAGTTCGGTATCTCTTTAAAAACTCTGACATGATGCTGCCCCAGATGTCCTACACCTATAACTCCAACCTTTACCATAGTTATTATCTCCCTGAAAATTATTCACAGACTTTTCTTATATAACTACCGATCATCATCAAAAATATTGCTCCTGGTTATTAAATCGGAAATATCAATTAATAATCATCACTACTCTTGTCAAGGGGAGATAGACCGATCATCATTTTTTAGTATTAAATATTAGGGAACGAGCATTAATAACCATAAAATACCCCCTTAAGAGTTGTTGACAAGAATCTGCTGTTTTTTTTTGCTGAGTTTGCGTCGGGATGTAGCGCAGCTCGGTAGCGCGTTCGGTTCGGGACCGAAAGGTCGCTAGTTCAAATCTAGTCATCCCGACCATTTTTTTCTCTATCAAAACCCACTAATCAATTACCAAAACAGCTTCTATCAAATATAAAACACCCCTACCTCTTGATAATTTGATCTAATTGCCAACCTATGTATGGGCGTAATCTCTTTATGTTAATTCGTGGATTATTGATTTTACAATACTACGTTCTCCCGATACTCACCAAACTCTTCGCGCAAGATATTGCATATCTCTCCAAGTGTAGCATAGACCTTGACTGCTTCAAGAATGTGCGGCATCAGATTTTCATCTGTACGGGCTACCTTTTTAATCTTTTCTAATTTCTCGACAACCAGATCATTATTTCTTTTCTTTTTTAATTCAGTAAGCCGGGTAGTTTGTTGATCTGCAATATGTTGATCAACTTTTAAAAGATCGGGTTTCAGGGTCTCTTTAACTCGCAGACTATTAACCCCGACAATTATCCGTTCATCATTTTCAATCGATTTCTGATAATCATAGGCGCTATTCTGGATCTGTTTCTGAGGAAATCCCATCTCTATTGCTTTGATCATTCCGCCCATCTCATCTATTTTGTTAATAATCTCTTCCGCCTTCAACTCAATATCCTTGGTCAGAGCTTCGACAAAATAGGATCCCGCAAGCGGATCAACAGTGTTGGTAACTCCACTTTCATGAGCTATTACCTGCTGAGTTCGAAGGGCAATCTGAACAGAATGTTCAGTTGGCAGGGCAAGAGCTTCATCCCGGGAATTGGTATGCAAAGATTGAGTACCTCCCAAAACCGCAGCCAATGCCTGAATAGCAACTCTGATAATGTTATTGTCCGGTTGCTGAGCTGTCAGGGTACATCCGGCTGTCTGAGTATGAAATCTAAGCATCATTGATTTCGGATCTTTGGCTCCGAACTTCTCTTTCATGATCTTCGCCCAGAGATAACGAGCTGCTCTGAATTTAGCGACCTCTTCCAATAGATCATTATGAGCATTAAAGAAGAAAGATAGACGGGGTGCGAATTGATCTACATCGAGACCACTCTTCACTGCAGCTTTTACATACTCCATTCCATCAGCCAGGGTAAAAGCAACTTCTTGAATAGCTGTTGATCCAGCCTCTCTTATATGATAACCGGAGATGGAGATCATATTCCATTTGGGAACTTTTTGTGAACAATAGGCAAAGATATCGGTAATAAGACGCATGGATGGTTCCGGTGGAAAGATATAGGTACCCCGGGCAATATATTCTTTTAGGATATCATTTTGGATCGTCCCGTTGAGTTGCTCACTACTCACCCCCTGCTTCTCTCCGACAGCAATATACATAGCCAATAATACTGCAGCCGGGGCATTGATAGTCATTGATGTTGATACTTTATCGAGAGGTATCCCGTTAAAAAGAACTTCCATGTCAGCCAGAGAATCAATAGCTACTCCGACCTTACCCACTTCACCAGCACTCATCACATGATCACTATCATAGCCCATCTGGGTCGGGAGATCGAATGCGATACTCAAACCGGTTTGTCCCTTTTCCAATAAGAATTTGTACCGTTTATTTGATTCTTCAGCAGTCCCAAAACCGGCATATTGCCGCATTGTCCAGAACCTTCCACGATACATAGTAGGTTGTACCCCCCGAGTGAAGGGGTAAAATCCGGGAAATCCGAGATCGGCAAGATAGTCTAACTGTTCCGTATCCTCGGGTGTATAGACTCTTTTAACCGGTGTATCAGAAGCGGTTGTAAACACCTCCTTACGTTCGGGAAATCTCTCCAGCGAACACTGGACTGTTTCTTCATATTTTTTCTTCTTCTCTTCGTAATTGCTGTCCATCACTGACTCCTCTTCAATATAGCTAATGTATAAATAAGAATCACTGGGAAAATCCTTATTTTGTCAATAACTTTGTTAACCTTCTGTTTACTGATGCTTAAATGACAAGTAAAGTTCCTTGCTTTTACTTAGTTATTGACCGTTCGGCTAACAGTCATATCTCTTATAATGCCGCTTTTAACTAAAACTTGCAGATTGCTCAGATACTTTTGGCTTGACAAAAAAACATTAATGTCTTAACTAAAATAACTAAGAAAAACAGAAAAAGAGGTTATCTTGAGTAAAACAATACTTGTCGTTGATGATGAAGAAATGATCCGGAATATCTTGAATGAATTTCTAACCGGTTTGGGTTTCGAAGTTGTCGAAGCGAAAGACGGGAGAGAAGCTCTAACTATTTTCAGAAAACAACGAATTGATATGGTAGTAAGTGATATCAGGATGCCTGGTATGAGTGGATTGGATCTTTTAAAGTGGGTCAAATCGATATCACCCAAAACGCCTGTGCTTATTATAACAGGTTTTAAGCCAACCAAAGCTCAAGAAGATGCCATGCATACCAAGGCAGATGGTTATTTGATCAAACCCTTTGAACTAGAACGCCTGAAGTTGACCATCAGACAATTCTTACGCTAATTTTACCTCGTTTTATCTTTTAATCATTTCAATACATTCCACTGGACAGATCTCGTAACATAATCCACAACCGTAACATTCTTCCCTGTTAACTACAAGATTTCCTTCATCGTTTATCTGCCGTGCCCCGAAATAGCAAACATCAACACAAAGTCCACAATCTGAACAACAGTCGTAATCAGTTTCCTCAATATAAATCCCTTTATCGCAAATTTCCTCTCTGTTTAAGAAATAACCGCAACAATCTTTACAGCAGAAACAGATCCCCTCTGTCTCAGTTTTGGTTGCAAAATCACGAAATGGACGGGTTACCAGTTTTTTATCTCTCACTTCCTGGAGTAGTTCAAGAGCAAACTGTTTATCTACTTGATGATAGTTGCTCCCTGAGCCGCCAAATCTTCCATTGAAGTCCAGGCAGACATCTTTTCTGGATTGCTGACAGTTGCCCCTACTTTCCCTACAGCCACAATTGGAAACCCAAAAAATGCTATTTTGATTGATCAATTCTTCTGCTTCATCATAAGTGCATACAAAATGTAAAGGGTTCTCTTCTTCTCCCATAGATGACACTTCCTTCTTTTTGAATAGTCTATGTTCTTAATCACCCGGAGGTTCTAAGTAGTCAAGAGATAAAAAATCAGGTTATCTTTTTCATTTGCTGAAAGAAGATTCTACGGTAAGTAGAAACAGTTCAGATTTTTCCTTGACATGGAAGAACAGCCAAAAAGGATACCTTGTTAAATCTATAAAAATCAGACCGTAAACATGAAAAATATAATTGTTATCAAAGGTGCTTCAGAGCATAATTTAAAGAACGTTGACCTGGTTATACCTCGTAATAAGTTAATTGTTTTTACCGGAGTATCCGGATCTGGAAAATCTTCATTGGCTTTTGATACCCTATATGCAGAAGGACAGAGACGTTATGTAGAGTCATTATCGGCATATGCCAGACAGTTTTTAGAACAAATGGAAAAGCCCAAGGTCGATTATATAGAGGGACTTTCCCCGGCAATCTCCATTGAACAGAAAGCAGCAAGTAAAAATCCCCGTTCGACTGTTGGCACTGTTACTGAGATTTATGACTATTTAAGGGTTTTATTTGCCCGAATCGGTATCCAACACTGTTATCAATGTGGAAGAGCGATATCATCTCAAAGCGTTGATCAGATGGTGGAAAAGATTATGACTATACCTGAAAAAACGAAACTCCTAATCCTGGCTCCGGTTGTTCAGAACCGGAAAGGAGAACATAAAGAAGAGTTGGAAAAGATCAGGCAGGAGGGTTTTGTCAGGGTTATTATCAATAACCAGATGCGGGAAATCTCTGAAGAGATCATCCTGGATAAAAAGAGTAAGCACAGTATAGATATAGTCATCGACCGGTTGATCATAAAAGAAGGAATTGAAGCCAGATTGACCGATTCATTGGAAACTGCTCTGAGAGTGGCTGATGGCTATATCAAGATCAGTAATGCCGATACTGGTGAGACTGAAATTATGTCAGCAAGTAATGCCTGTAATGTTTGTGGGATTAGTTTTACCGAATTGACCCCTCAGCATTTTTCTTTTAACAGTCCTCTGGGAATGTGCCCTACCTGCCATGGTCTCGGAACTACACTCGAATTTGATCCTGAT
>CAZSVG010000042.1:0-7843 GCA_964610195.1 uncultured Candidatus Cloacimonadota bacterium
CTTTGCTGACATTTAACGGTCTGATCTGTAAGAGATAGAAAGATGGTAACTGTTTCTCATCTTCGTCTTCCGGTTTTTCATCAAGATTGACAGCAAACTCAATCTCGACAGGGATTCCCATTGCTTTCTCTCCAATTTTGAGGATCAGGTTGAGGATTTCGGATAGAGGGATGAGATCAAAATGGGTTATCGAACGAAAGGTTATGACCCGAGGACCCTTGGCAAAAGTACCTTCTAGGAAAGTGTTATTCTCATAATCCCAGATTGATGTAAGATTGATCAGAGATCCCTCTCTCTCGTCATTATCAATTTTCTTTTTGATCAGTGATTCCTCATCGCCTCTGGATAGATCCAGTTCCTGAGACTTTAAATTTATTGCATAGTAATGAGTTTGACTGTATTCAACAATTCTGAAAGGGGGCATAAACTCTATTTTTGGATAACGAGGGCAGAAGGAGTAGCTTTTTTCCCGATCTACAACCGATTTACCAAGACCAGCAGCAAGAGATACTATACCATCGTTATGTTTCATGTATGAGGTCGGATAATAATTATAGGATTGAGCAACCCCCGAGAAATGCGGATAATATAAGTCATCAAATTTTTCACCCACAACTGTTTGAAGAATGACAGCCATCTTTTCTTCCTCTATCTTATAATTTATCCCTTCAATATAATTACGGGTATTCTTAAGATAAATAGAGGCGAAGATCAGTTTAATGGCATTACAAAGTCTCTGTAGGCGGATTTCATCATCCGGATGATTATTGGGGAGCATAAATGTCCGATAGACACCGGCAAATGGTTGAGACTGTGAATCCTCCAGGAGACCGGAAGATCTGACAGCAAGAGGTTTTATTATTATTTGGAGATAGATTCGGAGTTTATCCATCAGATCTGATGATAATTCTCCAGCCAGAAACATCTGATCTATCTGGATATCGGTGTATTTGGTAAAATCAAGATTGAGATTATTTCGTTCTAAAAAAGTATCAAATTCATCTGTGCAGATAATGGCGGTGCAGGGTAATTTTATTTGGATAGAGGGGAAATAATCATCTAATTCCATGGTCTCCATTAAGGCATTCAAAAAAGCAAGGCCTCTTCCCTTACCCCCTAATGATCCTTCAGATAGCCTTACAATTTGCTTTTCATCAGTCAGGCTATCTTCATTAAAGCTGACAATTTTACCCCGGTTCTTCTGACGATTAACATATTGGAAGACAGCGATCAGATATTCCCTCAAAGCCCGGATATCGGGAAAATCTTCAAACTTTTTAGGAGCGATGATCCTGGCGACCTGAAACTCTCCGTGAGCAATTAACCAGGCCGAAAAATGATTGAGATCGGAGTGATACTTCAGCGACTCGTCACTGATCGTTTTAAGTTTCTGCTCAAAATCACGCATAGTGTGCGCAGTATCAACAATATGACCACTTTTATCACGAAAGACGAAATCACCGAACCCCTGACTGGTATGTAAAAAATTCCGGAAATCTCTCCAGAAGGAAGAAGAGCCCTCATAAAGGTAATAAATACTATCATCAAGGGCGTCTCTGATGATACTCTGATCGGAAGAGTGGAGCATCAAGGCTGTTCTCTGATCATTTTCCCGGATATTTCTAAAGAGATTCATGCCGTCTATTTTGTAGCACAGATGAGGTTTTTTATCAACTATAGAATTTTCTGCTGAGATCACGCAGGTTATATAATTTTTATACCGGTCATAGATTTTCCTGGCATCTTCCAGCGAGTGAACGAGAATGACTTTAGGTCTGGCTCTCATTCTCAAACGTTTATTGATATCATTCAACTCTTCTTTGATCAAACGCTGGGTCTGCTGGACAAGTTCGTAATAAATAAGGGGTAGAAATCTTGAATAGTATTTAATTGATTTCTCGTAGAGGAGGATGACTCTTGTTAATCCTGCTTCTGTATCATGTTGAAGATTTTGCTTATCCTCGACCAGCTTGACCATGGTAAGGAATATTTTGGCATCACCCTCCCAACAGAAGATCCCGTCAAAAAACTCACCATATTCGGAATTCTGCTCAAAATAGAGAGGGTTAACTGTCTGGTTGAGTAGTAACAAGATGGGAAGTTCACTGTCCAGAGCTTTGATTTGCCTGGCCAGATCAATGGAGGATATCCGGCCTACATTTTCAAGGGTAATTACCAGATCAAATTTTTGCTCCTGAATTAGTTTGAGCGCTTCTTCAGCAGACGGGGTGGTTACGATTCGGGGATATAGGGAAAGATCAAGCTGTTGATACTCTCCGAAAAGACGATCCGAGAGGTGACCATCCTGTTCGAGAATAAATGCATCGTAGAAGGTAGATACGAGTAAAATATCTCTAATCCGATACTGCATCAGATTATGAAAAGTATCTTCACCATATTTGAATTTGTTATAGTAGTGAATGAGATCTTTTAACTCGAATTTTTTCATGATCTGTTGATATCCGTTTACTTTTCTATCAGAGCAATACCCTTCTTACCGTCCATTTTGATTATTAAAGGACGTTTTACCCTACGATGGATGAAATATTCTGTTCTGGTAATTTCTTCTTGTTCTTGAAGCCAATCCCAATCGATAAAATCAGATGATGAAACAAAAGGAATGGTAAAATAACCAACCTGCATGGCTACGATGTTATGAAAGAAATGAGTGCCTTGTGAAGCTTCGATTAGAAAATCTTCCAGGCCTGCTTCAATGATTACTTTGGCTTTATTAATCTGAGCCCAGCGGACAGGGATACCCAGGAATCTGTCTCGGGAACCCCATCTTCCCGGTCCGATTAGAATAAAGTCCTGATCCTGCTCTTTCATAATTCTGTTTAACTGTTCGATCTCTTCCTGCATTTTCATAGTTTGAGTTTTATCGAATTTAGAATGGTCAACATAGATGATATCACTGATATTATCTATGATACCGTTACCCATCCCTTTTTCTGTGTAGATGAAGAGATTTGATTTATTGATCTTTGAAATGTCGATATTATAACTTTCAATGGCTATGGAGAGTGGTCTGATCTGGAGGATGTAGAAAGTGGGAAAAAGTCCTTTGGTTACTTCTTGAGATAAATTAACTGCAAATTCGATCTCTACTGGTGTACCCAGAGCAATCTCACCTATCTCCAGAATCTGTTGTAGAATCTCAGCCAGAGGGAAGTGATTATATTTAAGAATTCCGGGAAAGCTCAGAACTCGGATACCAGGTGTATTAAGAGAATCGACAAAGCGATTATTCTGATAATCCCATACAGTTGCCAGATTATTTAATGCCCCCTCTTTTTCGGCAGTTTTCAGATCAAGCTTAATCAGAGTGGCATCATCTCCCTCTTTCAGGTCAAAGTTGTTCTTTTCTAAACTGAGAGCATAAAAATCTTTTTGGGAGTTCTTTATCCGGTCTTCCGGCTGTAAAGGTTCAAGTTTGGGATATTTAGGGCAGAAACGATAATTTTCCTTTCCCTCAACTACCGATTTTCCCAGACCGAGGGCGATAGCTGCAATCCCATCGGCGTTCTCCATATAGGAGGTGGGATAGAAGTTATAAGATTGAGCTGAACCAGATATATGCGGATAATAGTGGGTATTGTTAAAACTACTACCGACTATCTCCTGTATGATAACGGCCATCTTTTCTTCTTCTGTTTTATAATTAAGCCCTTCGATATAACTGCGGGCATTTTTAAGATATACAGAAGCAAAAACGAGCTTGATGGCATCGGTAAGTTGACGGAGCCTAATCCCCTTTTCAGGATTGTTGTTGGGGAGCATATAGGTACGATAAACTCCGGCAAAAGGTTGTGATTGGGAATCTTCCAGGAGGCCGGAAGAACGCACTGCGATCGGATACGAGATCTTATCGAGATAGATACTGAGTCTGGAGATGAGATCGGAACTCAATTCTCCTTTAACAAATAGTTCATCTATCTCCTTATCTGTCATATTATTAATAGAATCATCCAGATTCAGATTTTCTATAAAAGTATCAAATTCATTGGTACCGATGATAGCCGTACTGGGTAGAGATATTCTGACCTCACCAAACTTCTTTTCGAATTCCATAGTAACCAGAAGGGCATTGAGGAAAGCCAGTCCCCGTCCTTTGCCACCCAGAGATCCTTCAGTTAGTCGGATGATCTGGTCAAGTTCTGTCAGACTGGCGATGTCGAAATTAATGATCTTGCCCCGGCTCTTATCACGGCGGACCTCTTCAAAAATTCGGAGAAGAAAAGTACGAAGGTCTTCTACTGATGCAAAATCGGTAACTTTCATTGGTCGAATTTTTTTGGCCAGTACCACTTCGCCATGAGCGACCAACCAATTGGAAAAATGATTACTGTTACTATGATAGAGCAGAGATTCATCAGGAAGTTTTTTCAGAACATTTTCGATTTCATTGAGTGATGTAACCCGAGCAATTTCTTTGTTACTATTATCACGGAAGATCAGATCGCCAAAGCCGAGGTTCTTGATTATGAATTCCCGTAGATTATGAAGTAGCTTTTTGGAGTTTTTATCTATGAAATAAGCCCCCAATTCTTTTGCTTTCTGAGCATTGTCAGTTTCCGAAGATTGAAGAATTATTGGAATATCCTGTTGATCTTCTGTAATGGTTCTGATTAACCTGATCCCCGCTTCATTATCCGGTTTACCCTGATAAGAATATTTGACATCGGAAATAACACAGACAATATATTCTTTAAATTTTTCATAGATCTCGATGGCATCTTCATAACTATGAACCAGAAGAACTTTGGGGCGGGCTCTCATTCTCAATCTTTTGTTGATATCGGTCAACTCTTCCTGGATCAGTCGCTGCGTTTGGCGCATGATCACTGAATACAATAGAGGTAGAAAGATGGAATAATAATGAACCGAATCTTCGACCAGGAGGATAACCCTGACCAATCCTATCTCGGTATCATAAGCGACATTCTGTTTGTCCTCAATATTCTTGACCATTGCCAGGAAGAGCTTGGTGTCACCATTCCAGATAAAAACATCATCTATATACTCCATCTCGTCTTTGTGGTTTTCCACGATGACCAGATCCGATTGCACATTCAAAAGGAGAAGAACCGGTAAATCGGGTTTCTTTTTTTTGATCAATTTACTTAATTCGAAAGGTCCTATCTCACCGATCCTCATCATCAGGATAACCAGATCGTAGTCATTCTCTTCCAATTTATGAAGAGCATCTTTACCGGAAGGGACACTGGTTACCCGGGGAGCAGTACTGAGATTGAGTTGACGATACTCGCCAAATATCTGTTCTGATAAGCGACCATCCTGTTCAAAAATAAAGGCATCATAGAAGGTAGAGACCAACAAGATTTCTTTGATCTGTTTGTGCATTAAATTATGGAAGATATCTTCACCAAACTTGAATTTGTTATAGTAATAATTCAACTCTTGCATCTTCATTAATATACTCTCCAAAGCGAAATGAATAAAACAATTCTTGACTTCATCGATATAAGAAAACTAAAGAGAAACATTTTGTAAATAAAAAATTGATGAGATGGGTAAATAAGGGGCAATGACTGGGGAAAATTGTATCAGAAAAAATAGAAAGATTAAGTTGATTATCCACTAAGAGAGAATTCGATAATCATTTTGATAAGTTCAGGAAAAGAGATACCTACCTCTTTTGCTGCCATCGGTGTTAAACTGAGGGAGGTCATCCCCGGAAGAGTATTAACTTCCAGAAAATAGAGATCTTGGCCATCATAACGAAAATCAACCCGGGCATAGGCACGACAATCGAAAAGTTTGAATATTCGGAGACCAAACTCCTGAAGCTCTTTGGTAACTTTGGCTGGTAACACAGCCGGTACTTCATAAATGGTTTTTCCTTTTGTATATTTATTCTGATAATCGTACCAGCCTTCCTTAACCTTGATTTCCACGACCGGAAGAGCTCGTTCCCCTAGTATGGATACGGTCAGTTCGGAACCTGCGATATACTTCTGAGCTATTACTTGCCTGCTATATCGAAATGCTTCAGTTATAGCCGTTTTCAGGGTAGACGGTTCTTTAACAATGGAAATCCCGACTGATGAGCCGGAATTGTTTGGTTTTATGACCAGAGGTAACCCAAGTCGATCAATGATAGAGCTATAATTCTTACTCTCTTTATCCAAAACCAGATAGGATGGGATTTTTACCCCGATAGAAGCAGCCAGGGCAAAACTGAGCAGTTTATCCATACAGAGAGCGCTGGATTTCATTCCGGAACCGGTGAATGGTATATCAAGCAGGGAGAGAAAAGCCTGGATAGTGCCATCTTCGCCACTTCCACCATGTAACCCGATAAAAACAATATCCGGTTTCAAAGTGATTATTTTCTCACCCAAAAATAGACAATTAGCAAAATCTCCGGGGTCAAGCTGAAAGGTTTCATAATCCAAATCAATCAAGGCCTGATGAATGGCGGCAGAAGATTTCAAGGAAATATCTCGTTCTTCGGAAAACCCTCCCTGCAGCAATACAACTTTTCTTTTCATCTCAGAACCTCAAGGAAACTCTTTTACTCTCCCTTGGAGCGTCAAGAAAATATTGATAATGGCTTTTGTTTTTTTAAATAATCCGTTATAATCGATTAATCATTGACAGAAACAAGTTCCGAGAACGCTAAATCAAAACAAAGGAGATATTACAATGAGAATTGTGCTGATCACAATATTACTGATATCCGGCAACCTGTTTGCCAGTTATCTTAATGAAACTGCAACGATGGATTCAACAACCTTCCGGAATCTTTACCATGCTATCGACACCTCAAACGGACATGATGAAGCGATGAGATACTATTGGGAGAGATTTAAAGCCGGCTCTACTCCCAACCCGGCAGCGAGTAACCCTATTGGTATGGCCGCGATTTTTGCTAAAAATGCCCTGATCGGGTCTTTAAGAGTAGATATGGAAGTAAATGAAGCCAGAACCTATTTAAATGGTGCCAGGGATTATTTGATTTATAATCATGCTCGCCCTTCCTGTTATCTCAATTTATCAAATGTTTGGTCAACATACAACAGGGGGACTTTTTCAGATTGTCTGAGCTATGGAAGTTTGTTGCAAAATGTTGCTTTCATAACCGATATTCTTTGGTTTTACGTAACTCCTGAAGAACAGTTGATACTATCTGCGAAGTTGGAAGAGCTTGCTGGCTGGGCCAATGAATTATTAAGCTATGCAGATTTTGATGGAGGGAACGCTTTCGCCCGTAGTGACAAATATCCTGAAAAATTATGGACCTCCTACCATAATGGCCGGTTTATTCTTGCTGGAGCTCTCGGATATGCAGGAGTAGTATTGAAAAACAGGACATACATAGAAACTGCTGAAGCTGATCTGTTTGAAAGGCCTTTACCTCGTAACGCTTCCGGTTTTGTGGAATATATGACCACTAACAGCGGTACTTACGGGGAGAGCATGAGTTATACAGAATATGCACTTCAGGGCTTAACTATGTTTCTTGTTGCCCGTAAAAGGATGAATGATGGAAAAGATTGGTTTCAGGATGACAGAATTAGAGCTCTTTATGTGAACAGTCTGCATCTCGTTTCTCCAACCATGGTTCTAATGCCTTTCGGGGATGTATTTGAAACATATATGCGTTCCTGGAAAGCTGAGAATGTATATGGTAAACTATATCTGCCCAGAAACACTTTTTCCGAAAGTATTACCTATTTCTATCAATCTCCTGCCCCAGAAACCGAAGCTCGAAATTTGATTAAATGGATAGTTAACGGTTATATCAACCAACATAATTATTATCCTCCACCCTGGAGCCTGAACAAGTTCTATGCTTATCAATATGATCCTGAAAGAA
>CAZSVG010000043.1:0-7665 GCA_964610195.1 uncultured Candidatus Cloacimonadota bacterium
TAATGTGAAAACCATCTTCTGGTCAGCAGGTGAGAATTCAGGCGATCTTCATGCATCAATGGTTCTGAAAGCTTTAAAAGAGAGAGGTCTTTATTATAAACATATCGGTATTGGTGGTCATCGGATGCAGGCGGAAGGATTTTCTCCGTTGTTCCCCTTCAAGAAATTTTCTCTGATCGGTTTCTGGGAAGTAGTTCAGAGTCTTCCCTTCATCTGGCGAACTGAGAAGGAGATCAAGAAAATTCTGGAAACGAACAAGCCGGATCTGATAGTCCTGGTAGATTATCCCGGTTTCAATCTGAGATTAGCCAAAACCGCTTACGATCTGGATATCCCTGTTCTTTACTTTATCTGTCCCCAATTCTGGGCCTGGCGGCATAGCAGAGTTAATCAACTGAAAGAGTATGTTAATTTCCTGGCTTTAATTCTTCCTTTTGAGAAGGAACTTCTGGATATTCATCGGGTGAATTCTGAATATGTCGGACATCCCATAGCCGAAGAGATCTCTATTGAGGTCAGCAGAGAACATTTTGCAGAAACCTTTGGATTAGATCCCGGAAAGAAATGGCTCGGTTTTATGCCGGGTAGCCGTGATACGGAGATAAAAAAGATATTACCGGCTTTTATTGCGGCAATCAAGAGATTTCCTTCCGATGAATATCAGTTTCTGATATCCAAATCTCACACGGTCAATAATGAGCTGTTTATGAGTTACATCCCCGAAACACTCTCCAAAAGAGCTTTTGTTATTGATGGTTATATGTATGAGATGATTAAATACTCTCATTTCATGGCGGTAACCTCCGGGACAGCCACCCTGGAGACCGCTTATATCGGGACCCCCTTTATCATCGTTTACAAAACGAGTCAGATCTCTTATTCTATCGCCAGGAAACTGATCAGAATAAAAAGGATCGGTTTACCAAACATTATTTTAGAGGATGATGTTGTCCCGGAATTGATCCAGAATCAAGTAACCGGAGAGAATATCAAGCAGATAATGAGTGAATACCTTAACGATCAGATCGCATATAAAAAGATGACCACTGAGTTATTAAAAGTGCAGGATATATTAAGAGAAAAAAAGGCATCCCGGGAAGTTGCTGCTATCATAGAAAGAATGATCAACAAAGAATGAGTAGAGTGATTAAAACCTTGGTTTTCGGAAGCTTCCTGTTCAGAGAAACCAACTGAACCGTAATAATTCCTGATGAAATGGCTGATAAGATTCTAAATCGCTTAGAGAATAATTTAACGGAAAGAGAATATGTCGCAGATCCTGTTATTTTTTGAAAAGTATCTGGTAAAATTTTTGCTCCTTTTACTGGGGAATACCCTAACCTATAAAGAGCATACACCCCGCCCGGAAATGCCATGTATATATGTATTCTGGCATCGCAATATAATTCCTCTGTTATACCTATATCGCCATAAGAATGTAGCTGTAATAATTTCTCAATCGAAAGAGGGGGAGATTGTTGCCGGTCCTACCGAATTACTGGGGTACATAGTGGTCAGAGGATCATCTACCCGGGGAGGGTTACAGGCATTACATCAGATCCTCAAACTTGCCGGAAATCATAGTCTGGCAGTTACCTCTGACGGACCTCTTGGTCCCCGGGAAGTATTGAAAAAGAGCATTCTTTTCATTGCTCAACATTCCGGGCTTCCTCTGATCCTTATGGCAGTAGATATTGATCGGGAATGGCTTTTCCCCACCTGGGACCTCTTTCGCGTCCCCAAGCCCAAAAGTGTGGTTCATGTGACCTATAGTGAACCGATTTATATAAATTCTCTGGACAATGAAGAGTCCGATCTGGAAAGTTTACAGTTTGAGATGGACAGACTGCAGTTTATGAACAGAGAGTTCGGAATCCAGAAGTAATAAAAATATATTAAGGAGATTGAAGATGAAATTATCAAAGAGAGCAAATGAAATACAGGCATCCCCGATCCGTAAACTGATGCCTTATGCCAATGCAGCCAAACGTAAGGGGATCAAAGTCTATCATTTAAATATCGGACAGCCGGATATAGAGACCCCACAAATAATGATGAATGCCTATCACCGGTTCAGTGAGAAGGTTCTTGGTTATGGTCCCTCCCAGGGTTTGGAAGAATATCGACAGGGACTCGCCGGTTATTATCAAAAGCTCGGACTAAATATTGAAGCTGAAGATATAATTGTTACTGTGGCCGGCTCGGAAGCGATAGTCTTCGCTTTTTACGTGGTCTGTAACGAAGGTGACGAGATAATCGTTCCGGAACCATTATACACCAACTACAACGGCTTTGCAACTATGGCGGGGATCAAAATCGTGCCCTTGACTACTTATGCCGAGAACGGATTTGCCCTTCCGGATAAGGGAGAGATAGCCAAAATGATAACCACGAGAACAAAAGCTATCATGCTCTGTAATCCGGGAAATCCGACCGGGACAGTCTATACCAGAGAGGAGTTACAGCGGATTGTAGAGTTAGCCAAAGAGCACGATCTCTACATTATCTCCGACGAAGTTTACCGGGAATTTGTATATGATGGCCTGCATCATACCAGTATTTTGGAATTCAAAGAAATCGCTGATCGATCGATAGTAGTTGACAGTATCTCCAAAAGATACAGTGCCTGTGGAGCTCGAATTGGTTGTATTGTTTCCCGTAACAAGGACCTTATGGCTGTTGTTTTGAAATTTGCCCAGGCTCGACTCTGTCCCCCCACTATTGATCAATTTGCTTCTAATGCCTGTCTGGAACTTGGTGATGATTATTTTGCCGGGATTATCGAAGAATATACCAAACGACGAGATCTCGTCTTTGATGAGTTGAAGAAGAACCCGGAAATAGTTTGTACCAAACCGGGTGGTGCTTTTTACATCTTTCCCAAGCTACCGGTCAAAGATGCGGAAAAGTTTATCATCTGGCTTTTAAACGATTATGATGTAGATGGAGAGACGGTTATGGGTGCTCCGGCTGAAGGATTCTATGCCACTCCGGGAAGAGGAAAAAACGAATTAAGAATAGCCTATGTCTTGAATGGCGATGCGCTTCGGAAGGCAATGAACATCCTGCTAACCGGCCTGGAGAAATACCGCAGCATTGAGTAAAAAAAGGGATTTGCAGTTATGAATGAACGGTTTTACGGTAAAATAAACCTCAACGAAGAGTCTTCCCGGAACTTGACTTTCTTGCCTGATCAGGGATTAAACCTGGAGTTATGCGTTACCGACTCAACCTTCCTATTCGAGAAGTTTTTACCTCTCCGGAAGGAATTACAGAATACCATTGAACAGCTCGGATTAAGGACGATCCTCCATCTCCCGTTTTATGGCTTACAACTTGGTTGTAAGGATTATTATATCAGAGATCTATCTTATAATCTGATTAGCCAAGGTTTATTACGATGTTCCGAGTTAAACATCAACAGAGCAGTGATGCACGTTTCTTTTCCAAGTCACATTCCCACAGCCGGTGCCAAAAACTGGCTCAAGAGCTTTTATCTGAATCTGGAAAAGATCCTGCTCTACTGCCAGGAAAAAAAGATAACTCTCTATCTGGAGAATACTTTCGAACCTGATTCAGAGATCTTTGAGCGGATCTTTGATCATTTTGTGAGTGATAACCTGTTGATGTGTCTCGATATAGCCCATGTATACTGTTACTCTAAAAGCGGATTCTCTGATTGGTGGAATAACTTGCAGAGTAAGATCGGACATGTTCATTTGAGTGATAATAATACCTTTGAGGACAGTCATCTTGCTCTGGGAAAAGGGAAAATTGATTTTCAGGATGTTTTTGAGAAGTCTTTTTCGAAAGATGTCACTTACACTCTGGAAACCGAGATCTCCTGTTTTCAGGAATCACTTGCTTATCTTGCCAGATTTCTGCAGCCACCCGCAAAATTAATCCGAACTCAAAGCTAGTTAATGAGTTAAGCAAATGACAACCGAAGAGAAGAATGCTTTTAAGGAAATTAAACGGCTCAGAAAGCTGATCGAGAAGCATAATCAGCTATATTATCTCTTCACTGAACCGGAAATAAGCGATTTTGAGTATGACCGGTTATTGAAAAACCTTCAGGAACTGGAAGAGAAATATCCCCAATTTAGGAGTCAAGAATCTCCTACATCTCAGGTGGGAGACGACATCAGAGCGGATTCCAAGGTTATCAATCACCGGGTGAGAATGTTCAGTTTGGACAATGCCTATTCCCTGGAAGAGGTTGAGAGCTTTCTGACCAGAGTGTCCAGAAATACAGGTCTGATATTCCTTCCGGTGACCCTGGAATTAAAGATCGACGGCTTCAGTATCAATCTTTATTATGAAAACGGAACTCTTCAATATGCCACTACGCGTGGAGACGGTTATAAGGGTGAGGAGGTCACCGATAATGTGCAGATGATTTCCTCTATTCCGCAACAGATAAATTATTTAAAGCCGTTAGAGGTCAGGGGTGAAATCTTCCTGCCGATCAGTGAGTTTTTACGAATCAACCGGGAGAGAGAAGAGAACGGAGAAAAGTTGTTTGCCAATCCCCGTAATGCGGCAGCCGGAACGATAAAGGTCAAGAAGAGAGAACTGGTAGCTGAGCGCAAACTCGATTCTCTGATCTACTCGGTCGGTCTGTTCGATAATAAAGAGATAAAAACCCAATCTGCCTTGTTGACTTTTTTAGCTGAACTCGGTTTCCGGGTTAGTCCTTACAACAGGTTAGTTCACAGCTTTGAGGAGATCGTCGAATATTGCCAAAGCTGGGAAAAGAGACGAACAGAATTAGAATACGACATCGACGGGGTAGTAATTAAGATAGATGATCTCGGTATGCAGCAGGAACTCGGATTTACCGATAAGAATCCCCGGTGGGCTATAGCTTATAAATTCAAGGCGGAAGAGAAGAGTACCGAACTCCTCGATGTTCTGTTCAGGGTCGGGCGTACCGGGGCTGTCACTCCAACCGCTATCCTGAAGCCGGTATTGATTTCCGGTTCGACGGTATCAAGAGCTACTCTGCACAATGAGGATGAGATTGCCCGTCTTGATCTGCATTACGGGGACAGGGTTACCCTGATCAAATCGGGGGAGATCATTCCCAAGATCCTCAGGATTGAACCTGATTTCCGGAAACCGGATGCTCAGCCGGTCCAGTTCCCCTCTTCCTGTCCGGAATGTCATACCCCCTTGACCAAAGAGCCCGAGGGGGTGATCCGATATTGTAATAATATAAACTGCCCAGCCCAGATCCAGCGGCGGATAGAGCATTTTGTTTCCCGTAAGGCCATGGATATCGAGGGGTTAGGGGAAGCATTAATCGCCAAATTTCTGGAAAATGGAGTAATTCATAAACTGGAAGATATCTATCATATTGACTATCAGAAAGTCCTCTCTCTGGAAAATCAGGGGGAGAAATCGGTCTATAATCTAAAAAAAGCGGTTGATAAATCGATACAGCAACCTTTCGACCGGATCCTGTATGCTCTCGGAATCAGATATGTGGGTGATAAGACAGCCAAGATCATCGTGGAACATTTCCCCGATCTGGAATCTTTTAAAAATGCCAGAATCGAGGATTTTCTACAGGTCGGGGAGATAGGGGATAAGATCGCCCAATCTCTCTATGATTTCTGGCATAATGAAGAGAGTTTACATACTGTTGAAGCTCTCCGGCAAGCTGGCTTGAACTTCAAAGCTGAAAGAAAGATTAAAAGCGACAGGTTAATGGGTAAAAGTTTTTTAATAACCGGGACATTATCTCGTTATACGAGAGACAAGGCACACAAAATGATCGAAGAAAATGGAGGTAGAGTTATCTCAGCAGTCAGTAAAAACCTCGATTATCTGGTGGTGGGAGAGAGTCCCGGTTCCAAAGTTAAAAAAGCCGGAGAAATCCCCTCCATAAAGATAATCAACGAAGAAGAGTTGGAAATGATGGTGAAAGAGTGAATTCGGCAATCAAATAATTAGAGAATCAAATCGATGAAGATTTTAGAACGTTACATATTACGAGAGAATATTAAACCCTTTATGATCTCCCTGGTCGTCTTGACATTTGTATTCCTGCTCGACAAGCTGATCGACCTGCTCAATCTGATAATCGAAAAACGGTTAGACATCCCGGCAATAATCTCGGTATTCAGCCTGAGTCTCCCCTTCATGCTGGCTTTATCTGTTCCCATGGCTGTTCTGGTTGCTACCATAATGTCGTTCGGCAGATTATCCGTGGATAATGAACTGGTCGCCTTCAAATCTTGCGGTATAAATATTTATACCCTGATGCGTTCTACGGTCATTGCCGCCTTCTTTTTATCACTCTTTATGATCTACTTCAACAATCAAATCCTACCCGATACCAATCATCAGTTGAAGAACCTCCTGATCAGACTTCACTATCGAAGACCGGTGACAAATATAACTCCCGGAGTCTTCACTACTATAAAAAATTACACGATCTACACCTCCGAAATCAGAGGTGATGAATTGGTCGGAATTACCATCTATAATCGTAAATCGACCAACTTCCCCCAGACCATCACAGCTGAAAGAGGATTGATCGAGTTGAGTGACGGAGGAAATAATTTCAAAGCCACCCTCTTCAATGGAGAAGTTCATGAGAGAGACGATCGTGATCCGAACCGCTATACTCTGCAGAAATTTGCCCGTCTGGTTATTCATCTCCCCGACCTCGGATATCAGATGAATATCGAAGATTCGGACTACCGGAGTGACCGGGAAATGAGTTCCCGACAGATGAGAGAGATCAATCAGGACCGGGTCCAGGAGATCCGGAATACTCAACAACAAATAGCAAGATTACAAACCCGGAATGACCTTCTGGTCCAAGACATCGATAATCCACAGGTGAGAAACGAGATAGACCGTAATAACAATCTGATCGGGATCTCCCAAAACAAGATCGATGATCTGGAATTGCGGATCAGGGAATTTGAAGTGGAGATTCACAAAAAATATGCCATTGCCTTTGCCTGTTTGATCTTTGTCTTCCTTGGCATTCCGATCGGAATGATGATCAGGAGCAGCGGGGTAGGGGTCGCCTTCACCGCCAGTGCGATAATCTTTATCTTTTATTACATCTGTTTAGTCAGTGGCGAACAGTTGGGAGATAAGGGTCATGTCCCCCCCTGGCTCGCTATGTGGGCACCGAATATCCTCTTCGGCTCCTTTGGAATTTACCTGGTTGTCTCTTCAACCAAAGACATGAAAACCATCAATTGGGAAATCTGGAAAGAGAGGTTTTCCTTTATTCTCAATAAATTTAAGAACTAAAGAGTTTAAAGATGCGGATTCTGGACAGATATATAGTATCTCAATTTCTGAAGACTTTTCTGATCATCAGTTTCTCCCTGGCATTTGTCTTTATCGTTGTTGATGTATTTGACAGAATGCCCAGATTGCTCAGAACAGCTCCGGAATTGACTTACCTGATACAGTATTTTGCCCTCCGTATTCCCTATCTTTTCGTCATTACCTCACCGGTAACAGTCCTGCTTGCTGGTCTTTTCCTGATGGATATGCTCTCCAGACACCATGAATCGATAGCTATACGGGCTTCCGGAGTAAGTATCATCAGATTGGTAACCCCCCTCTTTATCTTCGGGATTATATATAGTATATTTATTATGTTCTTTGGTGACTTCATCCTTCCCAAAGCTG
>CAZSVG010000044.1:0-7658 GCA_964610195.1 uncultured Candidatus Cloacimonadota bacterium
GCTCTATTAAATCTAACCGAGAATGGCTTTATGATTGTTAATATAAAGGGGGATCTTGTCTATACTAATCATCTAATAAAAGAGCATTTCCCTACAATGACTGAAGATAGCAATATCCTGGAAATGAATTTTGGTCTGGAGATCGATAATCATATCAAAAAATATGTTACTTCCATAGTCAAAACTCAATCAAAAAATAGACCACAACAATTTTTCATGGCCTCGATGAAGAGACATATTGCTGTTCGTAATGAGCTCGTCCGTGATGCTAACGGTAACTTTATCGGTGCGGTAATTGGGATTTATAACCTCGATAAAAAGGATCTGGATAAACTGAGAGAGAAAGATAAAGAACAAGAATAACTTATGAATATTGTCTATGACCGCACAAATCCAATCAGAATAGATAAATATCTGGTGGAAATTGATCATAATGAACTCTATTCGCGGTCGTTTATTGATAAACTGATCAACAGCGGTAAAATTACTGTTAACTCTCAGCCCATAAAGAAAAGTTATCTTCTCAACCAGGGTGATCAGATCGAGATAGAGATCCCACCACCAGAAGAGAAACAGTTAAAAGCCGAGTCAATACCCCTACAAATTGTTTATGAGGATGAGTTTTTAGCAGTAATCAATAAATCTGCCGGAATTTCAGTCCACCCTGCCCCCAATCAATATTCTGGAACCATTGCCAATGCCATTCTGAGCAGTTTCGGTAAAGATCTCCCCTATCTGGAAAATCCTGCCAGGCCTGGTATTGTTCATCGTCTGGACAAGAATACTTCCGGGCTTTTAATTATTGCCAAAGACGACAAAACCCTCTCCAGGCTAAGCAAAGCCTTCTCAGAACGTAAGATCAAGAAATTCTACCAGGCTATCCTGCTCGGGACCCCCAAATCATTTGATGGCTCTATCAAAACTTTAATCAATAGAAGCCGGAAAGAGAGAACCAAGATGACTGTTGCTTCCAGGGGTAAAGAGGCAGTTACGAAATATCGGGTAATCAAGACCTATGAATTTTTCTCTCATGTTGATATAATGCCAATTACCGGAAGAACTCATCAAATCAGGGTTCATTTTGACTATATCAATTGTCCCATTGCCGGTGATGAGGTTTATGGCAAAATGAAAGGGATGTCTTATTTACCCATTAATCTCCGTAAAAGAGTCAATTCCTTTTTTGAGAAAAATATGCCCAGGCAGGCATTACATGCTTATAGGTTAAAATTTACCCATCCGGTATCTGAACAGAAGCTTGATATTTCTATTGACCTTCCCGACGATATGAAAAATACTCTGCTCTGGCTGGAAAAGGAATTTGAAGTTTATACGCCTGAATGGGAAATACCTTTTGAATAAAAAAGGCTTCAGAACAAATAAAATTAGTTAACTGAAACTCATACTTACCAAATCCATAAACCCGTGCTTCAATAGATATAATTATGTAAATAAACTGCTCTGATCCCCAGAACAATACGATAATATTACCAAAAAGGCAATTATGGCGGGAAATTTGAATATCTTGTCTAAATCCAATAAATAATTGACAAATAGAGGTCATTTTTGGAAGAGTTTTTCTTGAGCTGGACACAGATTAAGTTGGTCAGGTTTTTAATCTAACTGATACGTGTTCGTATCGGATAACTCACTAACGATTAGAAGATGAGTTAGAGCTCAAGTAAACGGGAGTTTATCATGAATTGTCAAAACAGAGAACAAAATCTGAAGAGATGCAACTGCTCCTATCCCTGTTCCAGAAAGGGAGTTTGCTGTGAATGTATCGCATATCATCGGAGTATGAACCAGTTACCAGCATGTTACTTTTATGATCAAGCTGAGAAAACTTACGACAGGTCAATAAGCTATTTCATTAAACAAAGCAAATGATGCAAATTTTATAACTTTCTCTGGATAATTAAGAACATGGACAATCACTTTTCTTCCATTGATGAAGCAGTAACCGAAATTGGAAAAGGAAATCTCATCATCGTAGTTGATGATGAAAATCGTGAAAATGAGGGTGATTTGGTCGGTGCAGCCGAACTGATGGATGCTAAAAAAGTGAACTTTATGATCACTCACGGCAAGGGATTATTATGTGTTCCTATGCCTTCTGAAAGATTACAGAAGCTGGATATACCTCTGATGACAGAGAAAATATCTGACCGGCATCATACCAAGTTTACAATCTCTGTTGATGCCAGAGAAAAAACCACAACCGGAATATCGGCATCAGAAAGAGCTAATACTATCCACCTGCTTGCCTCTCCCCAATCAAAAGCAGAAGATTTTGTCAAACCGGGACATATCTTTCCACTTATGGCTGAAAAGGGTGGGGTTTTAAAAAGAGCTGGTCACACTGAAGCTGCTGTTGACCTGGCTACTCTCGCAGGTCTTGAACCGGTTGGAGCAATTTGTGAGATTATCAAAGAAAACGGGGAAATGGCTCGTTTAAGTGATTTAATTCCTTATGCTCAGCAACACGACTTGAAGATAATAACTATAGAAGAGTTGATCCGTTACCGCAGGAAAACCGAATCATTGGTTGAAAAAGTTGCAAGTGCCAAACTACCCACCAAGTATGGAGAATTTCAGATTATTACTTTTAAGAGCAAGATTTCTGATGAATATCACATAGCTCTGATTAAAGGCCAAATCGATCCTCAAGATGATATCCTGGTTAGAGTTCACTCGGAATGTCTGACCGGAGATGCCCTCTTTTCTCTAAGATGTGACTGTGGTGCTCAGTTAACTCGAGCTTTCGAGATGATCGAAAACGAAGGTAGGGGTGTAATCCTTTATATGAAACAGGAAGGAAGGGGTATCGGTTTAATAGATAAGATCAGGGCTTATCATTTACAAGACCATGGTAAAGACACTGTCGAAGCGAATATCGCTCTTGGTTATCAACCTGATTTGAGAGATTACGGGATCGGGGCTCAGATATTATATGAATTGGGACTAAGATCAATAAGATTATTGACAAATAACCCCAAAAAGGTGATCGGTTTGGAAGGGTACAGGTTGCATATAAAAGAAAGAGTACCAATCGAGATCGACATGAACAAAGAGAATGAGAAATACTTGAAAACAAAAAAAACTAAATTGGGACACCTTTTAAAGAATGTATAGCAGTAAGATATTTCGTTGTTTAGTAGGATCAATATTTATTCTTTTCATGTTGATTATCCTGTCGGGTAAAATCATGGGAGTAACCTATCCTCAACCGCAGGGTTGGGTTAATGATTATGTAGGGAAGTTAACTCCCCAAACACAAACCAGGCTGCTCAATATCATCACGGAACTCAAAGAAAAAACTAATTTTGAGATTGCTGTAGCTATCATTCCCGATTTGCAGGGTGAGGATATTAACTATTTCGCTAATGAACTTTATAAAGCATGGGGAATCGGCTCAAACAGAGATGAAGGGGCTTTGATCCTGATAGCTGTAGAAGATCGTTGGGTTAGAATCGAAACTGGATATGGTGCCGAAGGTTTTATCCCCGATGGGATGGCAGGTGAGATCAGAGACACTTATATAGTCCCCTACCTCAGTCAGGATGATTATAATCAAAGTGTCATCTTCGGAGTTGCTGCGATTGCTTCCCTGGCAGCCAGAGAATACAATGTTGATTTAACCGGATTAGCAGAATTTCGAAATATTCAACCGGGGCAACAAGAATCTCCCTTTTCAGGGCTGATAGTTCTTGCTTTCTTCATCTTTCTGATGATTGTTACCAAAGGGAGAATATTACCCTGGTTATTTATTTTTGGTATGTCGGGAGGCAGAGGCTTTGGAGGTGGCGGATTCGGAGGAAGTTCCCGGGGTGGCGGTTTCGGCGGTTTTGGTGGTTTTGGTGGTGGTGCCAGCGGTGGCGGTGGTGCTGCAGGCAGATTTTGATAATGGATATAATCAGTTTTTTCTGATCATCTTCTAAAATATCTCACATGGTTGCCCTGAAAGCTTTCCTTTTTTTATTCCTGAATGTCGGAATGGGTTTTTTACTCATTCTGATTTTACGAACATTACTCTTTTCCCCCAGAAAAAAGATATATTGGGGAAAAGTGCCTATCCCTTTAACCCCAGGGCTGATATATAGAATCAAGGACATTATTACTGATAAACTTTACGGCTTGCTCCATGATTTCTTGCATGATTGTGAGAATAAAGAGATCGACAGTAAAATCTCTAAAATAGAAAAGGATATCTATGTTAATATCTGGGACAAAATGGCTTTCCTGGATGAGCATAAATTCCTTCCCCGTTTTATCAAAACCAACCTGCAAAATCTGATTGCACAGATCGCTTACGAGTTAACCAGCTATTTTATCCGAACCTTTATTCCCTACCTGATTGAAAGATATAATCTGGAGAGCTATCTTGTTCTATTGGAGAAAAAAGCGGATATATCTATTTTGAAAGGATATTACAACCGGTATGTGCATCGTTATCTACTCTACTTTTCGTTGAGTTTCTTCTTTTTAACCGGAATTTTCAATATGCTGATTTATTTAATCATAAGATAACAACAGGAGCCCAAAATGATAAAAACATCAATACTAATCAGGAATTCGATCCCGGTAATCCTTTTTCTACTACTGCAACTCTTTCCCGGAAGAGTCTATGCTCAAGAGCCGAGATATGATCTGTATGAACTGATCGAACTCGGATTACAGCAATCAATTCCTTACCAGACTGATCTTTTGCAGAATAAAAATGTTTATTCAAATCTCATCTCCAGTTACCTGGATATTCTCCCCAGTGCTACTGTCAGTACCAGCCGTCATTTTGCGGAAGAGAAATTCAAAACAGCCGGGTTCTCATTATCAAAGAGCATATCTCTTAACGAGCCGATGTATTTCAATTGGCGCAGATCAAGTATAGATTGGCAAAATGCTCAGCTTGATCTGAAAGATAATCTGAAATCAACAGCTTTCGAGATCTTCCGCCGTTATATGAATGTCCTGGAAAGTAAAAAGCGCTTCCAAATTCAGGAGAATAATCTTCAGATCCAGGAAAAGATCTATCAACAGGTAGAACTTCTGTTTTACCAACAACAGAGAGCGTTGATCGATCTCAAGCAGAGTGAGATCGCTTTGATCAATGCCCAGATATCTCTGGAGAATGCCGAGATACAATATAGGCAGGCCCGGGAAAATCTTTTTCTTTATCTCAACATTGGAGATCTCGGATATGATTTTATAGATCCAATTATCGAAATTTCGCAAGATGAGATAGAATACTCTGAGCCGGTTGAACTCATTCAGGCAGAGAATAACCTGAAAAAGAGTTCCATTTCTCTTTGGCAGACAAAACTGGATTATCTCCCCTCTCTAAGTCTCTCGTATAGTTACAATTATCGGTATCCCGGAGAGTATGTAACGGATAATCTCTTTGACTTTGGAAAGTACGATGATTCCTATACTATTGCACTAACCGCTTCTTACTCACTTTTTAATCTCTTGCAGCATGGTCAGGTTTACCGTCGTAATCATAGAAATTTAAGAGTACAGGAGATGCAATATGACTATCTGGTAAACACCAAAGAGAATCAATTTGAACAGCTGATCAGAGAATGGGATAATCAGAACAGAATTTACCGACTTGCAGAGCGAAGACAGGAACTTGCTGTTGATAATCTTAATATGGCACAAGAGAGATTTGATCTGGGAATGATGAGCTTACTGGAACTTGATCAGGCAACAAGTGATTATCTGGAAGCCGAATTGGATCTAAGTTCCCGCTATTATCAATTATTGATCAAACAGGAGGAGATAAATCTCTTTTTATCTCGCAGAATCCTTGACAGGTGGTGATATTTTTTTTGTTTGTATGTATAAATAGAGGAAGATAAATGAAAAAATTCTTGATAATCTTAGGTATAATTATCGTTATCATCGTTATTATTAGCTTTTTCTCCCGGGGTAGAAAAGGGCTTGATCAACAACAGACTGTCCGATCAGTAGAAGTGAAAAAAGGCGCAATAAGTGTAGTTCTGGAAGAAACTGGTGAAATACAACCGATCAGAGAGGTCGATATCAAATCCCGGATAAGTGGTAAAGTGATAAAATTTTATGTAGAGGAGGGAGATTATGTTCAACACGGTGACTTGATAGCCGAAATCGAACCTGACTTTAACCAGGCAAGTCAAATCGCCAATATCAGAAATAATCTTCATCTGACACGAATCAGACTCGATAATGCCGAAAAGGACTATGAGCGTAAACAAACTCTGTTTGAAAGACAATTTATAGCAAAAGATGAAGTAGACAGAGCACTTGACGATCTGGAAACGGCCAATATCAATTACCAAAGTGCCTTGCAGCAATTTGAACTGATCAGAGAAATCGATACCGAAGGGAATATCTCCAGAATAGTATCTACTGCGGCCGGTACTGTAATCCAGAAGATGGTAGAAGAGGGTGAAATGGTAATTTCCAGTACCAGTTCTTTTTCTGATGGGACTGTTATTGTCAAACTTGCCGATCTAAACCAGATGATGGTCCATTCCTTCATTAATGAAGTTGATATCGCCAAAGTATTCCTGGGACAAAACGCCCGTATTCAGGTTGACGCCTTTCCTTATGACTCTTATTCAGGTGAGGTTTATAAAATCGGAGCAATGGCTGTAACTCGCAACAATGTCAAGGTCTTCCCTATTGAGATCCGGATCAAAGAGAGTAAGACTCCACTAATGCCCGGTATGACAGCCAATGTAACTGTTTTTGGTGAGACTAAGCAGGATATTCTGGTAATCCCTATCAGAGCAATATTCAGTAATGAAGAGGGACAGGATATTGCTTATAAAGTAGAAAATGACACGATTTCGACCAGTGTTTTGATCAAAACGGGAATCAATGATTTTCAACAGGTCGAGATCATTGAGGGACTATCTGAGGGAGAAAAAGTCTCTCTCGTTGAACCGGGAGGAACAGGAGCTTCCCCCCGTGCCACTTTTATGATGTATTAATACGAGGAGGAAAATATGAAAACAAAAAGTTTGATTCTGTTAGTCACCCTGACTATTTTTGTAGCTCTATCTTTAATGAGCTGTGCTCGTAAAATGAGCGATGAGGATTATGATAAGATCTCAGAAGAGTTTACAGAGGAATTTGTACAGAGCATTTTGAGATATGACCCGGCAGAAGCTGATCTAGAGCTGGATGATTTTGCCTATCAAAAACTTGATGAAGTAGCAAAGAAATCTGGTTTCACTGCTGATAAATACTTGGAAAAAGCTGAAGAATTAGGTGAAACCTGGGATGACATTTTCACCCGAATCGATGAGAGAATAGATCTCGAATACAGAAGAATGATGGATGAAATGGAGCAAGAGGGTGTTGAACCTTTAATGGAGTAACCATCCTCTCCAGTAATTTATCAAGGAGTATTTATCATGAAGTATCTTGTTATTTTGGTGATGGTTATCACTATTAGCTGCCTATTAGCAGTCGAGAATTTAACCGAAAAATTTGTTGAATACAATCAGGATCGGACAGAAGAGAGTATGATGACTGCTTTGGAATACTATCATGCTCAAAAAGAAGAAGATCCGGAAAATTACCAGATTTATCTCTTATTATCCTATCTTCATTATCTGGAACTGAATAAATATATTCTTTTCCTCGATGATAATATCGATTCCCTACCTTTG
>CAZSVG010000045.1:0-7616 GCA_964610195.1 uncultured Candidatus Cloacimonadota bacterium
GGCCAAGAAACTTTACCAGGATTTGCTCAGTAAAAAAGCTGATGATGTTAATGTATTGAATAACCTATCGGTTATATACGAAGCAGAGGGAAAGGTTGATGATGCCCTGCAGCTGCTGGCTAAATGTCTGGAGATCGATCCGAACTCCGAACTGGCGAAGAAGAATATCGCACGTCTTAAGAGCAAATAATAGAGACAAATAAAAAGAAAGCAGTGTAGAACTCTTTTGTATATCTGTCATTAATGATTAAACTGAATATGAACTGCATCTAACAGATTAAAATATATATTAAGGAATAAGCATGGAAAGAATAGCTATTCGAGATTTGCCAGACTATATGGGGAGAGATATAGTGAGTTTTTTTCTTGTTCAGGAGAAAGAACTCCGGCAGGGGGCAAAGGACTATTACGTGAGAATGAGACTGGGAGACGAGGGCGGTTCTGTAAATGCCTATATCTGGTCTAATGCTCAGGAAAGTAATGAACTATTCAAGGAAGGTGATATTCTCAAGATTAAGGGGATGGTCAAAGATTATAAAGGTCAGCTACAAATCTCGATTACTAATCTTCGCGTAGCTGAAGAAAATGAGTACGATTTAAAAGACTTTATACCAACTACCTCGAAAGACATCAACAAACTGGCTGACAATCTATTCAACTATATATCTGGATTGGCTAATGAATTTTTGAAGAAACTACTCTTGAGTATCTTCGAGGACCGGGAGTTCATGACCAATTTTGCCAAATCTCCGGCTGCCAAAAACTGGCATCATAACTACGCCGGTGGTTTATTGGAACATACAATTGCCGTAACCCTCATTTGTGATTTTGTTTCTCATAACTACCCGGTAGACAGGGATCTTCTGATCACCGGAGCTCTGTTACATGATATCGGAAAGGTCCATGAATATGATATGAAAGCGGCGATAGATTTTACCAATATTGGAAGATTGGTCGGACACATCACTATTGCCGATGAGATCGTTTCCAGGAAAGCAGCAACTATTGATTCCTTTCCCGGTGAGTTGTTAATGAAGGTCAGACATATGATCCTCTCCCATCATGGAGAATACGAGAAAGGAGCAGTAAGATTACCTCAGACTATTGAAGCGGTTGCTCTTCATTATGCCGATAATCTGGATGCCCAGACCACGGGAGTTATGCAATTGATCGAAGCAGTAACAGACGGAAAGGCAGAGTGGACTGAATATGATAAGTTGAATAACCGGTATATTTATATTAACCGGGAAGATGAATAATATTTTTTAATTTGCGAGAGTCAAGATGTTCCAAACTGCTGTATTAGCCAGTGGTAGTAAAGGAAACTGCATCCTGGTAAGAACAGAAGAGACAAAGTTACTGTTTGATGTTGGCTTGAGTTGGCGGCAAACTCAGAATGCCATCCAAAGTCTTGCTCTATCACATGACAGAATTCAGGGTATTGTTATCAGTCACGAACATGGAGATCATATTCAGGGGGTAGGTGTAATCTGCCGAAAGCTCAAAATACCCGTTTACATCACTGAATTAACATATAGTGCCTCATTGAAACGGTTTGAGAATGTCTGTTCCGAGATAATTTTTTTCAAAGCCGGAGATTACTTCCGGGTGGGAGATTTGGAAGTTCATCCCTTCCCTTCATCTCATGATGCCGTTGATGGATGTAATTTTACTGTCCAGAAATCAGGAGATCCGGACAGAAAGCTGGGTATAGCTACAGATCTCGGTTTCAGTTCCCGGATGCTCCTGGAAAAACTGAAGAACACCACTACCCTTATTTTGGAGAGTAATCACGACATGAGAATGCTCATGGAGGGCCCTTATACCTGGCCTCTGAAACAGAGGATCAAGAGTATTAACGGGCACCTATCAAATGATCAGGCGATAGGTGTATTGAGTCAGATATTTCATCCCGGATTAAAGAATATTATCCTGGCACATCTTAGTGAGGAAAATAATCACCCCGTTCTGGTGGAAGAATTGATTAATTCTTTTGTGAGGAATATCAATGCCCAGACCAGGGTAAGTGTCTCCCTGCAGGACCGGCCTACTCCCCTCTTTGATGTTTGATTATACGCTATGATATTAAAGAACTTATACTACTTTCTCTTTATAATTTTTTAAGGATGGACTTTACCTCTTCTGATGATACTTCTCTGGGGTTCTGAGCCATATTTCTGCTCCCCATAATCTCATCTGTAGCCTTGATTATAAAATCTTCGGGCAGGTCAAGCCGGGATTCCGGGATCCACTTATCCAACCAGAGGTAAAATTGATCTCTGGTTAGTTTCAAGAAGGAGAAGAGTGAATTCAGATCCTCTATTATATCAGAAGAGAATAAATTCATCATTTCTTTCATAACCACTCCATTGGCCATGCCATGAGAAAGTCCATAGTGAGTGGTCAAGGGATAACCGATCGAATGCTGTAAAGTGGTTCCTGCCTGCGCTATTACAAATCCTCCATAGAGAGAGGCTCTCATCAGTTTTTCTCTGTATTGATACTCTCGGGGGTAAGTTATTACCGGTTCCAGATTTTCGATGATCAGTTTAATCCCTGAAAAGATAAGGGGATCCAGGAAATCACATCTTTTACGGGAGTATATCCCTTCCAGCAAATGGCTGAGGGCATCCAGGGCAGTATCTATAGTTACCTGTTTGGGTAAGCTGTAAGTATATTCTGGATCACAGAATGAGATCAGTGGAAAGATAAGTGGATTTCCAAAGCCTGCTTTCTTTTTAATTTCTTGATCCGAGATTACACTATAGGGGGTTACTTCTGTTCCGGTGCCAGAAGTTGTCGGGACAGCAATGATCGGGAGAGCGTGTTTGATCTTGTCCCCTTCATAGATTTCTCTCCCCCGGAGTTTATTGGCAACAATGACTGAGATTGCTTTTGCAGCATCAATCGGGCTTCCACCACCTATACCAATCAGAAAATCGCATTTATGTTCTCTGAACAGTTCGGCACCTTCATGAATGATCGCTAATTCTGGATTCTCTTCAATCCAGGGGAAATGATAATAGTCTTGATTATTCTTCTTTAGAACTTCTAATAAGTCAATTAAAGCTCCTGATAGTTGAGCAGATCGTTTACCGGTAATAATCATCGGCTTATTGCCGATTCCGGCAATTAGTTCTGCTGATTTGTCTAGGCACTTCTTTCCCCAGTAAACTTTCGTTGGCATAAAGTATTGGCTCATAAAAACCTCAAGCTATTCTCTTTATTACTTATTGATCACTCCGTGGTTTTCAGAGTAACCAGTCATTAAAAATCTCTTCTATTTTAATACATAACCTATAATCAGTAAATCATTTCCCACTTTTTCCAGACTATCTATCCTGATATTGATCGATTGAGCTATTCTGTCAACACCCAGGTCATCAAATACTGATTGATTTCCTCCAATTAACTTCGGAGCGATGAAATAATATAGTTTATCAACCAGTCCGGCTCTAATGAAAGAAGAACATATCCTGGGACCGGCTTCGATCAGGATGACAGGTAACTCCAGCTTATTCAATTCGTCGATCAGGTGAGTAAGAGACAAAAATTCCTCTGTTTCTGGGGGGACTGACTTGATCTGAATATTCTTTTCTTGAAGAGTCTTCTCCTTGATAGGATCTGAATAATCATCTCTTTTAAAAGCTATGGTCGGAAATTCAGAGGCAGTCCCAACGATCTTAGAATCGAGGGGAATACGAAGGCGGCTATCTAGAATAATCCGGAGAACAGGTTCTACTTTATCTTCTAATCGCACATTTAGCAATGGATCATCACTCAGGACGGTTTCTATACCTGTTAACACTGCTCCTGCTTCTTGGCGCAATTTGTGAGAATAGACACGAGCTTCCGGGCAACTTATCCATTGGGACTCTCCATTACCGGTGGCAATTTTACTATCCAGAGAAACAGCATTCTTCATGATAATAAATGGTCTATGTTCACGTCGATAGGTTAGATAATATTCCAGTTGTTTCTTGATCTTTTCCTCTTCAAAACCACTCATGACTTCAATTCCGGCCGCTTTCAGAATTTCAAATCCTTTCCCATTTACCAGAGGATTGGGGTCTTTTATCCCGGCATAAACTCTCTTGATCCCTGCTTTGACGATAGCATCAGTACAGGGTGGTGTTTTGCCAAAATGACAACATGGTTCCATAGTCACATAGAGATCTGCACCTTCTGTTGACTCCTGAGCATTCAGAATAGCTTCGATCTCGGCATGATTTTTGCCGCATTTCTGAGAATAACCTCTTCCGATTACCCGGCCATCTTTTACCAACAGAGCACCAATAAAAGGATTGATACCACAGCGACCTCGTCCCTGCTCTCCTAGTTGAATAGCTTCCCGGAAGAATTGTTCTTGAAACATGAGTTAAATAGTTTGGCAGAATTTATTCATTAATTACATAAATATTATTGGTATAGATCCAACCTGCACCAAAGCGTTCTATTTGTAAACGGTAATTCCCCATTGATGATACAGGGAATGAACCATAACGATTATTTTGATGGGCGATTAGATTACCATCTTTGATAAGACTAACGGAGCTATTCTTGGGTAGCATATAGAAAAACTTCAGATCCTTATCCCATCTGATCTCCTCTCCGAAACTCACACCTTCCCCTTTATCATTGCCTATACCGGCATAAAAATTATAGGGGTTTCCCAGACTGTAATTAGCTATATAACTGTTACCATTTTTCAGAGCTTTGAGGATATTATCATTGCCCGGTAAAGAGTTTTCTTTCAGCAGAACATTTGTCCTGATAGTGCCGAAGAGAAATTTATGGGTCAATACCCTGAATCTGAAAAACAGGGTTTTATAATTAGTACCGTGGGCATCTGTTGAACCAATAGCAGATACTCGTAACCCTTTATTATTGAGATTATCCCAAAGGATCAGATTTTGCTGAAAGGGATTCCTGACAAATAGGTTGGGGAAAAGGAGTAAGAATATTCCATTTCTGCGTGGATGTAGCTTAGACAACCAACTAGAAGTATAATTCCAGATCTCTAAACCGTCTACTCTTTCCAGTAAATTGACTTTTTCCCAGATATAGAGGGGATAATCTTTGCATATTCGCTTTTCATAGGGATGAGCTGCGAAAAGTGTCCCCCCTTCCGAGTTAACTAATTCCAGAGATTCTTCAATAGACTTATTATCTGGGGGAACAGAACTGTTAAAGATCAGCAGATGATGCAGATCTTCGGAATCGTTCAATTCACTGCCTACTAACAGGAAGGGTTCATAAGCCAATTCATCTTTTACTTTCTGTAAACTCTCGGATACAATCTCTTCATTCGGAAAAGCATGATGATCATTCAGAGTAAGATAATCAAGCCGGTTCTTATAAGCAGCGGAGAGAATAGTTACCAGATCAACATCACAATCATAGGAGAAATTACTGTGATTGTGAATCGCTCCGGTAAGTTCAGTGTATCGGTGATTGAGGATATTGACTTTGCGCATTTCCGGGTTAGAGGTTTTGGAACAATTAGTTAATTCAGGAGTAATAACTTTTTATAAATAGTCTGTCTGTTGCCGTTCATATCAAGATATTCTGTTTTCACAAAGTATAAGCCGTTTCCTGATTTATGGCCCCTTTGATGAAACCCATCCCAAACAATTATCTCTTTGGAATCGGGTAAAATACTCTTTGATTCATGAATTAACTGTCCTTTGATGTTATAGATTTTAATGCTTACCTCTTCGATACTTTTAGGATCATTAAAACATAAAAGAAGAGACTCATTACCCCTTAAAGGGTTGGGATAAAGGGTAATTGCCGGTTGAGGTAACTCTATAACCTGATCATGATCAACGCTTACCACGAGTTCAAATTCATCTAATCCAAAAGATCCTACATAATAGATCCTTTTTTTCTGATTATCCTGCAGCCAGTAAACAATCTCAAAATGCTCCAGATTGTCAGCTGTCATCTCCCAGAAGATAGTCGGGATTGTCTGTAAATTATGTTCCCAGATAAAATTGTGTTGGTTACCAAAACCAAGATTTAGATTACCGGAGGATTGATAACGGTTCAGATAGATCAGATGTGATCCGGGTAGCTCGGGATTATCTTTCTCCAACAAGGCCATAAACATCTTTAAATTACCGAGATTATCATTGAAGACAAAAGTACTGTCATTCTGAATATCAAACCGGAGATGCATCAGAAAATCATCAGGATCGATGGTTTTTTGAATATCAGTTGTGTTCAGAGATAAGAAAGTTTTATCCGGGGTAACCTCGGAAAGGAAGCCCGTAAACTGATCGGCATAACTGTTGGTATAACCACCGATCTTTTCCCGGCCTTCAATGATAGTAAAGGGGAAGCCGGCTAACTGATAAAAATCTCGCTGTTGAGCGGCATAAATAGTATAATAAGGTAGATCATCCGGATGAAAAAAATAATTAACAAAGCTTAACGAATCTGCAGCCAGTCCCTGCTGGGTATTAAGTATATCAATGCTAGGTTGATGATCAGAACGGATGAAATTTTCGATTAGATAAAGGTTGCGGTCATTGGGAAAGATATTGAATGAGAAGTTGATGAAGTTATTCGCTGGGTAGAGATCCGGATCATACTGTAATTCGGCTTGTAAATGATACTGTGCATAATTACCCGGTAAGCGATATGAATATTCCGGTTCTGTTACTACCACCATGGTATCAGCACCGGCTGCAAGATCAATCTGGAGCGGATAAGTTCTCTGCCAGACAGAAAAATCCGGATCAGGATGGGGATTTGTCAGGCGGATAGAAACCCCGGTAAGATCTTCAATCTGAACAGCAGAGTTATTTCTCACTCTGAATTGGGGATAAACAGTTCCCCCGGGATTCATATTACCTGATAATTCAAAGGAAACCAGTTCCAGATCGTATCCGTCAAAATGTAATGTCCCGGCAATACTGATCAACAACTCAGAAGTAATATTTGATTCTGCCATATTGGCAAAATAACCGGGGATGGGATCATAGGGTGGTACCCAATAGTAACTATGTTGACCACCGGTAGCAGAAGCCCCCATAAATCTGTTCTGCGAATTAGTCTCATACCCGACTACTATCCAGAAACAATCCCCTGTAATATAATCGTTTGCCGGTAAACCAAGATTATACCAACCTTCATTCTCAACCGTTATATTGCTATAACTCACCGCTAAAGAATCCAACGGTTGTAAATGGTCCCGATAAATAAGAAGATTGAAATCGTCGCCCGCCTGGGGAAAATAGATCAAAACAGTTTCCACGGTCATGGAATCGATGGCTGTTAATGACCGCAGATCGAATTTAACCGCCCAGCTATTGGTTCCATACCAGAGCTGATCCAGACTGTTATTATGATAGTAAATGTTAGTTTGTCTCTCCTCTTGCCCGATATAACCAATATCTGTAGAGAGGTATCCTATTTCGCTGTTTTCTACTGCCATTACTCTCATAATGAGCAGCAAAAAACCTAAATAGAAGAGTAAAAGCGGAAAAGCCGATTTACTTCTTGCTGCATTTAACATATCTAATCACCTGAATACCAAATTATAGGTAGAAAAAACTTGTAAAGTAATATTATCAGAGCCGGATTTCTGAGTTAGTATATTGATCTTGATA
>CAZSVG010000046.1:0-7608 GCA_964610195.1 uncultured Candidatus Cloacimonadota bacterium
TACTATTCTCGGCTCTTTAGCCAATCCCCTTTTCACTCCCCAGATTACCCAGATCTCGAACAACAAGATCGGGATGATTTATGTCAGACAGTATTCAACAACAGACTGGGATATCCGTTTCCGCAGTTTTTTACATGATAACCTGGCCGAATCGGTCGAGTCTTTTGTCGATACTTCTATTGCCATGTTAAAAAAACCATCCATAGTTTCCGACTATCTTTTCTATCCGACCGGTCCTTATATTCATATTGCTTATATAAACGAATCGGTTTCTCCAAAGACTGTTGTTTATAGAAGAAGCATTGATTTGGGAACATCCTGGTTTTCCGCTGAAACGATCGGAACTATCAGTAACCAGGTTGAAAATGAATATCATCATACATCCATCGATCTTTTCGGAGATAACATTGCCGTCGCCTATGTCGATAGAGTTAATGATCATGATGCGGTAAAGGTTGTCGTCTCCCATAGCTCCGGAGGAAGTTGGTTAGATCCAGAAATTATATCTACTTCTCGCCATCTTCGTAATCCCCAGATCCGTTTTGTAAACGAGGACAATATCATAGTAGTTTTTGAATACTGGTACAGTGACTCCGATATTGACGTTTATTATGCCTATTCTCACGACAGCGGAAATACCTTTTCTGCTCCGCAATTTCTGGCTACCAGTACCGAAAACGAACGATTCCCCAATGTCTCCTCTCATAAGACCGCCACCACCGGGAGTGATGTATATATTACCTATACCATGTTACCTGACGAAGTTTACGTCCAGAAAGCGAGTAACTTACAGTACTCTTCCTGGGAAAATCCGGTAGCTATCAAGCAGTCCATTAACGAAATGAGTACCGATGATCTCAACGCTATCATAGTTAAACCTTACAATGGAGTTCCCAAATGTGCCGTTGCCTGGACAGAATATTATACTATCTATGATGCTGATGTTAAATTTGATGCCGAATGGCGAGGCGATGTCAGTGTTGACGACAATATCACCATTCCTGCAGTAACCAGACTGAAAGGTAATTATCCCAATCCTTTCAATCCCGATACTAATATCGAATTCTACATGGCAGAACCGGGATTAGTTTCTATTGATATTTATAATATCCGTGGCCAGAGAATAAGAACTCTTGTTAATGAAACCTATGAATCGGGAACTCACCGCGTTTTATGGAATGGAGAAGATGAGGACGGGAGAAGTGTCGGAAGTGGGGTATATTTTTATAATATGCGCTCCGGTAATTATATAGAGACAAAGAAGATGATCATGATCAAGTGATTAAAAATAAACTATTGGCCCCTTATGTCTAATAAGGGGCTTTTTTTTAGATGTTAATGATCAATGATAAAAGGATTATCTAGTTGACAAAATAGAGCAACTCAGAGATGAATTTTCAGATAATGGAGGTTATTATGAAGATCTTATGGATTCTTGTTACAATTTTCCTTGTCGGTTCCCTTTTTGCTTCAGACTTTGATGAGAATCTGCAGCAGTTAGTTGAAGAGAACGGTAAAGAATATGTTAAACCGTTTGTTACTGCCTTTGGTTCCAATCTCAATTCCGGATTGTATAATACTGCTGCTGTATTAAAACCAAGTATTTTGCGCCCGATCAGATTTGGTTTCAATTTTCACACGATGCTGGCTATGGTTCCCAGTTCAGATAAAACCTTTAATGCCCTGAATCCCGATGGAGAAACTTATACCGAAACAGCAACTGTTTTTGGTGATGAAGGTGGCGAGTTTCTCGACCATAAAATATATCCCGATGGTTTTAATATCTCAATGGTTCCTCTATTCGTTCCCCAATTCCGTTTCGGGTTGCCGGCAGGTAATGAACTGATGATTCGTTATCTACCCCCTCTCGATTTCCAGGATTATGGAGAACTGACCTTCTGGGGTGTCGGTTTGAAGCATAGTATTGACCAGTACATTCCTCTGTTCCCGATTAATATAGCAGTCCAGGGTGCATATCAAACCCTCACTGTAGGTGATCTGGTAGATATAACCAGTATAGCCGTAAACGCTCATGCCAGTAAGACCATCCTGATGTGGACTCTCTATGGAGGAATTGGTTACGAAGAAACCACTTTGAAAGCCAAGTATGAGTATACTCCGCCTGAGGATATAGAAGATCTGGTAGACCCGACTCATGTTGAATTTGAGATAAAGGGTGACAATAATTTCAGAATGACCGCCGGGTTCCGCTATGCAATTTTGCCTTTTATCCATCTCAATGCTGACTATACTGTTTCTCAATACCAGGTTGTCACAGTTGGTTTGGGTTTTGCTCTATAAGTTAGAATAGCAAATACATCGTTTAGAAGGGGAGTTATGGAATTCAATGATGTCATAATGACTCGAAAGAGTGTTCGGAGTTATCTCCCGGATCCGATCCCCGATGACATTTTACAGACAATACTTGAGGCGGGGCGTAATGCCCCGTCTTATCAAAATAAACAGTGTTGGCGTTTTATAGTTATCAACAACCGGGAGAAAATCAAAGAATTCGCCGCTAATACTGGTCTGATTGGCAAAGTAAACTTCTTTATCAAAGATGCACCGCTAATTATTGTTGCCTGTGCTGATATTTCCAGGAGCGGTACAATGAATAAGCAGGATTACTATCTGGTAGATTCTGCCATCGCTTTTCATCAAATGATGCTTACTGCCTGGAATAATGGGATCGGGAGTTGTTGGATGGCTGCCTTTGATGAGGACCGAGTCAGAAAATCCCTCTCTATTCCAAGATCGATCAGGGTGGTGGCCATAAGCCCCTTCGGTTATCCAAAAGAGAAAGAGTCTCTTTACGGAACGGTGATTAAACTCTTTGCCAGCAGCAAATCAAGACAGAGTATTGATAAAATGGTTTGCTACAATAAATGGAGTCTTTAAAGAACCATTCTGCTAATTATCCAGATAGTCGTTTATTATTTCTATATCACGGTTCTGATAGATAACTTTACCTTTTTTTATAACAGTAGCAACATTATTGCTCCCGAAATGATAGGGGAGATATCGATAAGAGGGCATATCCATCATTAAAACATCTGCCTGTTTGCCTGTCTCCAGACTTCCAACCCTATCTCCCGCTTCCAGAGAATAGGCAGCATTAATAGTCGCTGCCGTAATAGCTTCAGCAACTGTCATCTTCATTTGCAAGGTTGCCAGAGTGATGATGAATTGCATGCTGTCACAATTACAACTACCCGGGTTATAATCAGTAGCCAAAGAGACCGGTAACCCGGAATCAATCATATCTCTTGCCCGGGCGTAACTGTTCAAACCCAAACTGAATATCGTCCCCGGAAGCAGGATCGGAATTACTCCGCTCTGCTTCATGGCGTTAATTCCCTCGGCAGAAGCAGCCCCTAAATGATCTGCCGATACTGCTCCTACTTCTGCTGCCAATTCAGAGCCACCGATGGGCTTTAATTCATCGGCATGCATCCGGATCCGGAAACCGAGTTCTTTAGCCCTCCGGAGAATTGTTCTCGATTCTTCGATCGTATAAACATGCTCTTCTGTGAAAATATCACAGTATTCTGCTAATCCTTCTTTTGCTACAACAGGTAACATTTCCTCTGTCAAAATTCTGATATACTTCTGCCGATCATCTTTATATTCGGATGGAAATTCATGAGCCCCCAAAAAAGTAGCTATAATATCAACTGGCAGAGTTTCTTTCAACTTTTTGATCACTCTCAGCATCTTCAATTCGCTCTCTGTTGACAATCCGTAACCACTCTTTGCTTCCAGCATTGTCGTCCCACAACTGATCATTCTCATAACCCGCTTTTTAGCCAACAGATACAACTCCTCTTCAGATGCTCTCCTTACTGCTGCTATACTAGACCTGATCCCACCACCACTCTGGGATATCTCGACATAAGATTTACCCATGATTCTCATCTCGAATTCATTTTCCCGAGTATGATAAAATACCGGATGAGTGTGAGGATCAACAAAACCGGGTATGACCACCCGATTTGCAGCGTCTATCATTTTCGGGGCTACATAATCGTTGATTATTCTGTCCGATCTGTCAACGGCGAGTATAATGCCATTGTTAATAGCCAGACCACCACCCTCAATAATTCCCAGATCATTCATTTCTTTACCGCATCTCGGTTGAGGATTACCCTTGAGGGTAAGAAGTTCCTTGATATTAAAGATAATTAAATCTACATTATTCGGCATTGATACTCACCTTTTCTTATTCCTTACTTTTATCTGACCGTATCTTTCGACAAATTTTCTCAACTTCCCTGAAATCTACCTTACCGCTCGGCATCATCGGTAGATCGGGGATAACATAAAACTCTTTCGGAACCTCAATAGGTGGAAGTTTGTCCCGTAAGTATTTGAGCATGTCTTTGATATCGATCTCTTCGGTTGTTACACAGGCTACAATATCAGCCCCTTTTTCCAGGTTGGGAACATCAACCACACAGCAAAGACTCCCTTCGGGGATGATAGTTTCCAGGAGACTCTCGATCTTGACCAGCGAGATCATCTCCCCGCCGATCTTTACAAAACGTTTCAGTCGTCCCCGATGCCAGAGATAACCATCTTCATCCAAAACCCCTATATCCCCGGTATCATACCAACCATCTTTGATTCGAACTGAAGTCTCTTCCAGATCGCCAAAGTAGCCCTTCATTACCAGACCCCCTTTGACTAAAACCTTCCCTTCCTGCCCAATTGGTAGATCTTTTCCGGTATCTATATCACAGATTCTGACTGCTACCCCTGGTAATGGCTTTCCAACACTACCCGGTTTATCATGAGTCGGGGTATTGGTTGATATAACCGGACTGGTTTCTGTTGTTCCATAACCTTCATGGATCGTCAATCCACAGTTATCGATGTAAGCTTTTCTGATCCTGGGCTGCAATTTATCAGCTCCAGCTATGGCAATTCTGACTGACCGGAAAGTGTCGGCTTCAGCTTTTTTTAGATAACCCCAGAAGAAGGTGGGTGTTCCTACCATTACTGAGACCCGATACTTTTTGATGGCATCACAAATAGCTTTATAATCGAGAGAATTGGGGACCCCCACTATGGTTGCACCCAATGATATCGGTAGCCAGAGATTAACTGTCAAACCAAAGACATGGAAATAGGGGAGATTGGCTATGAAAACATCATTATCGTTAAGCTCGATGATCTGGGGGACTGTCTTGATGTTATGTAAAATGTTTTGATGGGTCAATTGAACCGCTTTCGGTTCTTTCTCACTACCGCTGGTAAATAGAATGGTTGCCACCTCCTCTTCACTCCCCAGGTGAATTATCTTCTGGAGCATAGATATCGGTAATTTTGACCTGAACAGAGCTTTCAGTTTAGTAAAGATAGTAACCCTGGCCAACCAATCTTCAATAAAGATCATCCCTTCTACAGGATTCAGTCCTAGTTTTTCCAGCATCCGTTTACTTGTTATAATGGTCTGAAAATAACATTTATTCTGAGCATAACAGGCATTTTCCAGAGCACCGGTAGAATAATTAATCATGACCGGGACCTTTCCATTCATCAAAGTACCCAAAATCGATAAAATACTCCCGGCTCCAGGTGGTAGCATTATTCCTATATGCTTACCGGCAGAGGATCTAATCCGGTCTTTGATTATAAAGCTGGCAATCAATAATCTGCTGTAGCTGAACTGTGTGTTGGTAATTGTATCATAAAGGGCAACTTTATTTCCCTTTGCTCGTGCTGTGTTAACAAATTCCCAATGCAACTGCATTATTACCTCACTGATAAGATTGAAATGAATATGGATATTGGTTAATGCCCTGTCAATTACTTTGTTTTTATGATCAGTCTTTTCGATCTTCATTAAATCGCTGAAAGGTTCGGTATAAAACAGTTCTAAAGGCCTCAACTGCTTGATATTAGAAAAGATAAGATACCTCGATGTCGAAAAAAACTTGACCTTACATGTTAAGAGAATATTTGGATACTAGAGAAATAATTTATTAAGGATAGATTAGTGAAAATCGATTTACATCTGCATACGAACTATTCAGATGGCAGACTTGAACCGAAAGAACTCTTAAATTTATGTAGAAAACATAATTATGATGTTATCTCGATCACTGATCATGATAATATTGATGGGTATCTGTCGGTCAAAGATCTTGCCCCTGCTTACGGGATTACTCTGGTTCCCGGTGTGGAACTAAGTAGTAGCTTTGAAGAGAGTGAGGTACATATCTTAGCCTATTTCTTTGATGATCAACACCCCTCATTACTCTCGTTGTTAAATTTCATCAATAAAAACCGGATTGATCGCGCCAGGAAAATAGTCACCAAATTGGCTGACCTTGATGTTCATCTTGATATTAATACTCTGCTCGCCGAGACTGGTGAATCGGGAATAATAGGGAGAATGCATATCGCCAGAGCGTTAATTGCCAATAAATACTGCACTTCAATTAAGGATGCATTCGATAAATATTTACATGACAGAAGCCCCGCTTTTGAAAGAAAAGTGACTCTTCCCGCTGAAAAAACTATCAAGATGATTCATGATGCAGGGGGAATATCTATCCTGGCTCATCCTCATAAGTTAGATAATATTTCTGTCGTTTTGGGCTTGATTGATCTTGGTATTAGGGGGTTGGAGGCATACTGTCCAAAATCCTCGAATTATGCTGTTTCTCTCTTCGAACAGATAGCAGATGAGCATAAATTACTGGTTAGCGGCGGTTCGGACTTTCACGGTGAAAATGAGGAGCTATACGATTTTGGCAAGTTCAGTATTCCGGTTGAAGTTTGGGAAGAATTTCGTAGGATGAATAAGGATAACGAAGATGAAAAGATACGATACCTATAATCTGATCGATATAAACGAAAAGAAAGGTTTTCCACGTACTTACCGTTTTAATCAATTTATCAGATGGTTTGTTATCCTTCTGTCTCTCTTTGCCATTACCTATTCCATATATTACATCTTTACGGTTATAGATGCAGGATCCTCTACCTTTCGAAAAATAGTCCCCTTTGTAATCATATTCTTTGCTGCTAACTCACTATTCCGCAATCTGTTTTCACTGAATAGTCTCAGATTTACCAGAACCGGGATCGAATTTCATTACATTGCGAGTAAAAGTATTTCTATCAGATGGGAAGACATCAAGAAAATGGCTCTCCATTCGGGAAAGGTAAGAGCTATCAAACTTACGTATCAAGTAAATGAACAACCCAAGGAATTGATTTTCACCATGACTTTTCCCAATATGTTGGAGATCATCAACAGTATTGCCGAGATGTGCCCTCATCTGGAATATGATGAATTTATGAAGAATGTAACTCTAACCGAAGATGAAAGAGCTGAAGCCCGACTGAAAGAAGAAAAACAGGAATGAGAATTGTTATTATCGGTCCGGTTTACCCCTTCAGGGGAGGAATTGCTTATTTCACAGGTTGTCTCTATAGAGAATTAGTCAGCCAGAGCCATCAAACCCTACTGATAAATTTCAAGAATCAATATCCCCCCCTTATATTCCCCGGAAAATCTCAAACTGAAAGAGACTCATCCTTTACTGATATCCCCTCGGTCAGAATATTAACCCCCTATAATCCCTTTACCTTTAAAAA
>CAZSVG010000047.1:0-7603 GCA_964610195.1 uncultured Candidatus Cloacimonadota bacterium
TATAAACGCCATAGTCGTTCTCCTATCTCAAGCCTCAATATCAGTTATATAAAGTTACCGGAATTCCCCATTTTTTGCTCTTTTCTCTCTTTATCAACAGGACCTGGTGATTCATCATTTTTTATCTTACTTCCATAACATCGATTACAGGTAGAGCAAAGTCATCTCGAATAGCGCTCCTGAACTGTTCACAATCCAAATGGTTTCCATTGATCGCATAACTGTTGATGACAAAGCCAGCAATATCCATTTTCTTCAAAGTCAGAAGAACATTCTTATGTCGCAGCCATCTGTTCGACTGGTCTTCCAGTTGGAGGTGGAAGGGGTGTTTGATAATTATCTTTAAATTACCCAACTCCTGGATCAAGCTTTTTAGTAGAAGAAAAGACTTTTCAGTTATACTGGTTGGGATGTAGAGTTGGATGGTCTCTTTCTTCTTTCCCCTCAAGATATTGATGACATCCTTTTCATGTCCCAGGATTGTTTTAAAGGGAAGATTGGAGAATTCAATATCAGTATTGTCTCTGTTATTGACAAATCCCAGTTTGATAAAATCATCAGATAGTAGCATTCGTTTGAGTTTTGCCGGATAAAAATCTACCAAATCCCTGATTTTTGTCAAATCATGCAGCTTTTTAAAACCCCTTTTCAACCTTGCCAGGTTACCATAAGTGGGACTTCCGGTAATGATCAGGGAATCAACATCCTGGGCTGAGCCAATAGCCTTGCGATCAAGTGAACCATCAATAAAGATATGTTCTACTCCATAAGAGAGAATCTTTCGGGCAGTTTCTATCTGCTCAAATACTGATGGTGGTCCGACAATTTCCGACTTCAGGTTAATGTCTGTTTTGACCAGCCAGATATTCTGCCCACCGGCTTTGTAAGGAAGTTTCTCCAGAATATGTAAAAATGATGATTTTTTCGCGATCTCGGATGCTCGAACAGTGAATATCGATCCGGGAGGAATTATAACCTTCGGTTTTTTTATCTTTTCCAGGACATCTATCTCTTCCCCATCTCTGCCGGTAGTAATAATTCCCTTATGTAAAAACTTTGTCTGCTCCAACAACCAGTTGAGAAACGTCGTTTTTCCGGCATTTTTAGAGAGACCGACGATGACAGTGATTCTTTTATCGCCACTACCAATTTCTTGCAGTAATCTATCTTTATCGGTGTCTCTTTGATCTTTGAGACTCGTTGGAATCAATAGATACCTTCTCCCCTTTTAGTAGAGACATTATACCTTCGGTCGATTGATGTTTTTTTGGGCATCGACCGGTGTATTTTTCTGCATCCTGAGGTATATAATCAGGTTCCGTATAAACTGTAATAAAACCTTCAAAGTTTCTCAAAACAACCTTGCCCGGCGCTTGTGAGACGATATAGTTCGGAGTCACCGGAATTTTACCTCCACCACCAGGTGCATCGACAACATAAGTTGGAATGCATAATCCCGAGGTATGCCCCCGTAATGCTTCCATGATCTCTATCCCTCTCGAGATTGGAGTTCGAAAATGGGCAATTCCCATTGATAAATCACACTGATAGATATAATAAGGTCTGACCCTATTTTTTACCAGTTGATGGAGCAGGTTTTTCATGACATCGACGTTATCGTTAACCCCTTTTAAAAGCACAGCCTGATTACTTACCGGGAATCCGTTATCCACCAATTTGATAACCGCTTCTATTGATTCCGGGGTCAATTCATTACTGTGATTGAAATGGGTATTGATCCAGATCGGTTGATATTGTTTCAGGATCTTGATCAGAGAATCGGTTATCCTTTGTGGTAAGACAACCGGGGTTCTGGTTCCTATACGGATTATCTCTACATGCTCGATACGGTAAAGCCGTTCCAGAATCTCATTCAATCGCTCATCAGATAATGTAAAGGGATCACCTCCGCTGAGGATTACATCTCTGATCTCCGGATGTCCCGCTATATATTCAATGGCTACATCGATATCCTCTTTGGGTAGAGGGGCATCTTTCTCACCTGCTTTTCTTCTTCTTGTGCAATGACGACAGTACATGGAACATTGGTCGGTGATCAATAGAAGTACTCTGTCGGGATAGCGATGAGTCAAACCCGGCACAGGTGAATCTGTATCTTCATGTAGTGGATCCTGCATATCGGACCCGGTTATCAAAGCTTCACTAATTCGAGGGATGGCCTGCATTCTGATCGGATCATAAGGATTATTCTGGTCGATCAAGGAAAGATAATAGGGGGTTATAGCCATCCGGAAGGAGACATTTTTACTCTGATCAATGGCATCCTCTTCCGGAAGGAGATCGATATACTGACGTAAATCATCAAATGAAGTTATCCGGTTTCTCAGTTGCCAGTGCCATTCGTTCCAATCTTCGGAAGTTACATTATCCTTGATATTTTTGGTCTTAGTGTGATGTATTGTTACTTTATAATCGGCTTCTTTATTATTATTTATCATCCTATCCTCATTATAGATCTTATTTCAATTCTTCGTTTGATTATGACCTGATTAATCACAATAACGTTCTTTGAAGATTCTCATCAAGACGGAATTGCGATTCAGAAGATCGAGAGAAAATTTGGCATGATTATGTGCATAGCCATTACCGAGGATCATATCAATATCGGCTCCAATACCTTCAGCTCCCAAAGCCGCTTTGGTGAAGGAGGTCGCCATGGAGAAGAAATAAACAATACCTCTGTCTTTGCAGGCCAAAATTGAACTCATCTCGGTATCTTCTATGTTAACGCAATTAATGACAACTTCTGCCATCTTGCCGTTTGTCAGATCAGCAACCCCTCTATGGATTCCCAGAGCATCAGTGGCACTGGCAATGATCACTTCATCACAACCGGTTTCTTTACAGATCGGTATATAAGAATCTTTTCTAACTACCCCGATAACCTTTCCGTTAGCACCGCATTTTTCCTTGGCTATAGCGTTACATAATACTCCCGATTTACCATGGGCTCCGATCACGACAACACTATCACCGGGTTTTACCAGTCTTTCTACCTGAGCCGGTGCACCGGCTACATCAAGAACAGAGAGAGCCAAATTCTCGTCCATATCTGCCGGTAACTTGGCATAAACACCGGAACTGAAAAGGATAGCTTCCCCCTCAATATCGACCTGATCTTTATCTAAATATACTTGCTTGACTCTTCTAACTTTTAATGGAGTGAGGGATAAAGAGACCAAAGTCGCTATCTTATCACCAACTTCTACTCTATCTTTCATTTCAAAGTTCGGTCCGATTTCAGCTACTCTACCTATTAACATACCACCCGAGCCGGTATCTTCATTCTTATGCTTACCCGTACGGTTAGTCAGATCAATGACATGGTCGGCAAAAGCCTTCTCGAGATCTCTGTGTCCCTGTTTTTCCAACTTAGTCTTGATCTGATGAAATGATGCCGAATCAACATTTAATCTGATAACATCGATCTTCATCTCATTATCCCAGATCTCCGTCATGTCATTATTTAATACTCTTGCCGGTTGAGGCAAAACCCCTTTTGGCTCAATAACCCGATGAGTTCCGTATCTGTCGCCACCTGTTTTCATTTTTCCTCCATTCTTTCTTAATTTTTCTCTAACTTAATTTTTCTTTATCACTTACTGTGTCAACTTAAATCCCTTACTGATAACCCTTAAATCATACTAATTTAATTTGGTCTTCATGGAGAATACTTAATGTCTATCTCAGTAATACCCTTAGTGAACATGGGAGTCAGCCCGGGCCGACTCCCATGTTCACTATAGATTTCTCAAAGATATGGAGGTTAAAGGCAATCACTCTCATTAATACCCGTTTTCTTGCCTATTGTAGTAGCAGAAAAGTTATTGTTTCTCCTTGACATAGAAACATGCTCTTTATTTGTTGTAATTCGTTGTAAAAAATAACAATAGCTTAAGAGATTGAAGATAGAAATAGAATATATATTGATAAAGGAGATGAGCGATGAAAAGAACATATCAGCCTCATAATCGAAAGCGACGCAATAAGCATGGTTTTCGTAGTCGTATGGCTACTCGTGGTGGGCGCTTAGTACTCAAGAGACGTCGTGCAAAAGGAAGAAAGATCTTAACCGTTTAAGCTAATGCGGTTCATTAAAAAAACTACCGAATATCAGGATATTTATCGAGAACATTACAAAGTGCAAAGTGAATATTTTACTCTGCTTTATAAGCTGAAAGCCGAATCCAATGAAGCAGCAGTCGGGATAGTAATCAGGGGTAAAGTAGGTAAAGCGGTCATTCGCAATATATTAAAACGTCGTATTAGAGCATATCTTAAACAAAAGCAGAACAATATAAATAATAATATTGCCGCAGTAATCATTGGCAGAGTTAATGCTGCCGAAGCTGGTTGGCAAGATATCAACAATGACTTAGACAGATGCTTCGGGGAAATCAAAGATCTTTTCCCCTGTGGTAATCCATGAGATATATCTATCGGACACCTAAAACAATAATTTGGGCTAATCTGATTCGAAAGGTGAGAAAAAGATGATTAACAGAGCAGTGGTATTTCTGATCAGTATTTATCAGAAAATTATATCAGTTATTATTCCTCCCTGCTGCAGGTTTTCACCCAGTTGTAGTGAATATGCCCGTCAGGCATTTGTTAAATATCGATTTTTTGCTGCTTTTTTCTTAACTATTAAACGTATCATCAAGTGTCATCCATACCATCCCGGTGGTTATGATCCACTTCCCTAAACGTGGAGGTATATATTGGACAAGCGAACCATTTTTGCATTAGTACTTATTTTTGCCATCTTCTGGCTCAGTAATGAACTCATCTGGAAAAGAAAATCCCCGATTCAGCAAGAAACCGAACAGACTACTGTCGAATCGAGACAAACCCGGGAACCAATATCCGGAGAACCTGGACTAATTAGTGAATCTCCTCCCACGGAAAGAGCAGCAGCAATAATCCCCGAACAATATCGGGAAATATTAGCAGATCAGAGTATCCCGATAACAGAAGATATCCGTTTGGAAAACGATCGGATGATCTTAACTTTTACCAATAAAGGGGGAGTTGTCACCTCAGTTTTGCTAAAAGAACACTATCATCACGATAAATTGAATCCGGTGAATTTGATACCTGAAGGAGAGTATCTCCTGGGATTGGAATTGGAGACAACGGAAGATATTCTAATTCTCAATGATTTTGTCTTCAACTGGGAAATTACAGAAATAAACGACCATCAAATCCTGACCTTTTATCTAGGAAATCAGAACCAGAGGATAATAGAAAAGATCTTCAGCATAAGCAATGACTATGCATTAAATAGCAACATTAGAGCTTCGGGACTGGGAAATATCAGAAACTATCTCCTCAGCTTCAGTAGTGGTATTACCGACACTGAAGAGGCCTTGAAACAAAAAGAAACTGACTACAGATTCATTGGACAGATTCAGAATTCAAGGAGTAATATTCCTCTCCGAAGGATGAGAGAGGATCAGCGGATTACCGGCAATGTTGATTGGGCTGCTATTCGCTCCAAGTACTTCATTATGGTCTTGATGCCTGAACAGCGATTATTGACTGAATATGTCATGATCTACCGAAATCAGGATAGTCCTGCCTTTGATATCACTATAAATCCCGGCAGAGCAGTAACCGAACTCAACGATTTCTTTGATATTTATCTTGGTCCTCTCGATTATAATAATCTTAAAAGCTACAATATTGGACTGGAAGAAACTATTGAAATGGGTTGGAAGGTTATCAGGCCTTTGAGTCGCCTATTTCTCTGGCTGCTTACCACCATGAATAAGCTCTTTGGCAATTATGGGGTCACGATTATCTTCTTCGCCTTGATCCTGAAAATCGTTCTCTATCCATTAACACATAAGAGTTTTGAGTCCTCTCATAAAATGCAGAAGATGAGTCCGCATATGCAGGAAATACAGAGAAAATACAAATCAGATCCGAAACAGATGCAGACGGAATTACAAAAACTGTATAAAGAACATGGCGTTAATCCCCTCGGGGGCTGTTTCCCTCTATTGCTCCAGATGCCGGTATTCTTTGCTCTCTATCCGGTCTTGCGATATTCGATCGAGTTGCGGCAGGCCTCTTTTATACTCTGGTTGACTGATCTCTCAGAGCCGGATCCCTTCATTATCCTCCCCATTTTAATGGGTATTTTCATGTTTGTCCAGCAAAAGATGATGATGCCTAAACATGTGAATAAAGAACAGATGGACGAGAAACAATTAGCTCAGATGCAGAGCCAAAAGATGATGATGTATATTATGCCGGTCTTTTTGGTGTTTATCTTCCGTTCACTTCCCTCGGGATTGGTGCTTTATTGGACGGTATTCAATGTTTTCTCAATTATCCAACAGTATTATATAATCAAGAGATTTAATCGTTAAAAAACCAAGGAATATTCATGAAAGAGATACAACGTGAAGGGGTTACTCCAGAGAAAGTGATCAGCGATTTTCTGGAGGAGTTCAATTTACAATTAGAAGACATAAATTATACAATAATTGATAAAGGTTCTCGGGGTTTATTTAACCTGGTAGCCACAAAACCGGCAATCGTCAAATTTTTGATTCCCGAAGAAGAAGATATCTTGAAACGTTTTCTGGATGGTTTATTGAAAAGAATGAATGTCGAATACCAGGAAATGGCTGTCAAGTTCGAAGATAATTATTACTATCTTCATGTTAAAGGGGTTGATAATCCGGGTTTCCTGATCGGGAAAGAGGGCAAGATGCTCAATAGTATACAGCATCTTCTGAACAAATTGCTGGAAAACGGTGATGACGAAAGAAACCGGGTTATTCTTAATATCGATAATTATCGGGCTGCTCACGAGGATAGACTTCATAAAAAGCTCAGCCAGATTGTATCTAAAGTCAAAAAAAGAGAAAAGAGTATTACCCTGGAACCGATGAATGCCTCTGATAGAAGAATAGTCTACCGCTATCTGGAAAAAGATGTAGAGATCAGGACTATGACAATTGGAAAGGGTGACATCAAGAGAGTTGTAATCTATCCCGCCGGAAAAGAAACAGCTCCCAGAACAGAGAGAAGACGCTAAGATAATTTTTCAGTATTTAAAATAGATATCAACCAATGAAATCAGAGAAACACGATCCTCCTAAAGATTCGAGTGAGATCATCACCTGGCAATTAGGTAACCTGCAATGCTCTGTTTTTAATGCCGGAAGTTTCAGAAGTGACGGGGGTGCCGGAATGGGAGTTTTCCCCAAAGCACTCTGGGAGAAGCAGATCACACCTGATTCTCTGAATAGAATTGAATTAGCAACAAATCTAATCTTAGTTAAAACCGAGCAGTTTAACCTCCTTGTAGATACTGGTATCGGGTATTATTCCCCTAAAAAATTAGAGAAGATCTATCAACCGGAGCCTTCTAGATTGCTGGAGCATCTGCAAAGATGCGGTTGTAACCGGGAAGATTTGGATTATATCATCCTTACCCACCTTCATCATGATCATATCGGAGGCATTATTTTTAAAGAAAATCATGTTGAAGAACTTATGTTTCCTCAAGCCAAACATATTATCCAAAAAAGAGAATGGGAGACAGCCAATTCCCCTGATGAACTGA
>CAZSVG010000048.1:0-655 GCA_964610195.1 uncultured Candidatus Cloacimonadota bacterium
GAAGTATAAAACAGAAAAAACCAGTATTTTCACAGTGAAAGGCTATGTTGAAGGATTATTGAACAAATTGACCGATCTTCCGGCTCAATATAGAGATTTCGATGTCAGTTATTATCAGCAAGGATCAGGGATTGAAATATCAATCAATGATGAGGTTATTGGTAACTTGGGCAAGATTGATCCTCTATTAGTCAAATCTCTAGATATTGAACAGGCTCTTTTTGTTTTTGATCTAGATATCAGCCGATTACTACGAATCGGAGGTAAAAAAACAACCAGTTTCCAGGAAATAAATAAATACCCCCCAGTAAGCCGGGACATCTCCTTTGTTGTCCATAACCGCTACAGACATCAGGAAATTGAACAGCTAATAAAAACAACAAATCCGGAGATGATCCGCAATATCAAACTGATCGATGAGTTCAGAGGTAAGAATATCCCCTCTGATCATCGCAGTCTAACCTATAGCATTGTTATCAGTTCCAGAGAGGGAACTCTGACAGACGAGACTGTTAATAATCTACTGGAAGCCATTCTTAAAAAATTGGAACTAAACTTTAAGATAGAGATGAGGTAAATAATGGATAAGCAAACGTTATCTCAATTGGATTCCAAGATCCAATTACTCATAGATAACTATAGAAATTTGAAGAAA
>CAZSVG010000048.1:665-7506 GCA_964610195.1 uncultured Candidatus Cloacimonadota bacterium
TTATTAACATTCTGTTTTTTAAGTTTCTCCGCTTCATCTAACAACATACCGACCTGTTAGATGAAGCGGAGAAACTTAAAAAACAGAATGTTAATAATAGCAGCACAATTGAGACTCTCCATGCTAAGTTAACTGAATTGGAAAAGGAAATTGCCAGTAAAACAAAAGCTCTTGATGCTGCCGAAACAAAATGTGCAGAGTACGAAGAGAAGCTTGCTAATTATGAGAATGTCACCAAAACAGCATCGACTAAGATAGACGATATCCTTTCTCAATTAAGTCAATTATAAGTCTCTCGAATAGCGATCGAAAAGATGCAAACTGTTGAAGTTGTTATTCTTGGTAAGAAATATCGGCTAAGATCTGATGATCCGGATAAGTTGCAGGAATATGCTACTAATCTGAATAATACCCTCGATGAGATAACAGCTAAATACGGATTGGTTGATGCCAAAGATACTCTTACTCTGGCAGGGATGATCCTGACTGAGCAACTTTTCAATCTGACTGAAGAGAGCGAGCAATTCAAGAAAGAAATTGACAGATTACATAGCAAAATTTCTTCCTTTATCAAAGATATCGCAAATAAATGAAACTCCTGCGGTATTCGTGAATATATTTGTAATTGAGCCAATTAATAAACGGGGATTCGATCCACTTGTGGCTTACAGGCCCGGCAATATGACCGGGATTTAAAAAGCAAGAACGGTAGAAGCCCATCTTGAATTACGGTTCAAGAAGTACAAATAACACGGTACCGCAGGTAATATAAATCAAAAAGTGAGGTAATAAATGGATAGAGTTATATATATATTAATAGGAATAGTAATCAGCTTCGTCATAACAATATTGATCATGGCTTTAATGAAGAAAAAAGCTTTCAGCATCTTATCTGAAGCCAAAGAACAGGCAGCTCGGATCATCGAAGAGAATCGCCAGAAAGCCCAATTAGAGAAGAAAGCCGCCCTTATTGAAGTTAAAGACGAATGGTATAAAACCAAACGGACTCATGAAGAAGAGATCAACCAACGGAAGCGTGAAATCAGAACACTGGAAAAGAAATTCAATGAGCGTCTTTCTATTCTGGATAAGCGATTTGAAGGATTGGATAAAAAAGAAAACCGCGTAACAGAATTGGAAAACAGAAACAAAGCCCGGGAAGTTGAACTGGAAACCCAAAAACAGGAATTAAACGAACTCATTCTCAAACAACAGCAAAAATTGAGTAGTATTGCTCAGTTAAGCCGCGAAGAGGCCATCCAACTTTTAAAAAACCAGTTGATGAGTGAAGCTCGTGAGGTTGCCACCAATGATGTTAAACAAACCCTGGAACAAATCAAACTTGATGCCAGTAAAATCTCTGCTGAATATTTATCTACAGCCATCCAGAGAATGTCGGTTGATTTTGTTGCCGAGTCTACAGTTTCGGTAGTCTCTATTCCCAGCGAAGAGATGAAAGGACGGATTATTGGTCGAGAAGGAAGAAATATTAGAACCTTCGAAAAAGCATCCGGGGTTGACCTGATCATCGATGATACTCCGGAAGCGGTAGTCCTGTCATGTTTTGATCCGGTTAGAAGAGAAATAGCCCGACTTTCTCTGGAAAAACTGATTGTTGATGGCCGGATCCATCCCGGCAGAATAGAAGATTTGATCGAAAAAACCCGCAAAGACATGGAAAAACATCTGGTCGAACTGGGAGAAAAAGCCTGTCTGGATTTAAATGTTCATAATGTATCCCCCAATATCATCAAGCTTATCGGAAGACTTAATTATCGAACCAGTTATGGACAGAATGTTCTTCAACACAGTAAAGAAGCTGCCTGGATTTGTGGCATCCTGGCTGCTGAACTGGGACTTAATCAGGAAATAGCTCGCCGGGCAGGTTTCCTGCACGATATTGGGAAAGCTATCGATCATGAATTTGATGGCTCACATGCTCATTTGGGTGCCAATTTTGCCCGTAAGAACGGGGAAAGCGCTCTGATCGTCAATACCATTGAAGCACATCATGAAGAGGTTCCTGCAGAATCTCCTTATGCACCCCTCGTTCAAGCATCTGATGCCATATCCGGTGCCAGACCGGGAGCACGAAGAGAGGTTCTCGAATCTTACATGCAGAGACTGGAAAAATTGGAAGAGATTGCCAACTCCCTCGAAGGGGTTAATAAATGCTACGCTATCCAGGCAGGCAGAGAATTAAGAATCATTGTTGATCCCGTTTCGGTAGACGACAGCAGATCGGTATATATTGCCACTGATATAGCCCGGAAAATAGAGAAAGAGATGCAGTATCCCGGACAGATTAAAGTTACTGTGATCCGGGAAACCCGGTTCCAGGAAGTTGCTAAGTAGATGAATATCCTCTTTATAGCTGATGTATTCGGAAGACCGGGTAGACAAATAGTCAAGAATCACTTACCGGCATTATTATCAGAACTGGCAATTGATGTCTGTATCGCTAATTGTGAGAATAGTGCTTCCGGGTTGGGTGTAACCGAAAAAACAGCTGATGAACTTTTTAATGCAGGAGTAGATATTCTAACAGGTGGTAATCATCTCTGGGATAAGAAAGAGGTTTTTGATTATCTTGCTATAGAGAAAAGAATCCTCAAGCCGGCAAATTTCCCCCCCCGGGCATTGGGTAACCGCTTCTTTATTAAAACCCTGCCCCGTGAGAAGAAGCTCGCTATTGTCACCCTTTGCGGTCAGGCATTTATGGGTCCTGCTGATTCACCTTTTATCGTGATGGAAGAACTTTTACCCATCCTGAAAAAGGAGTCTGATTATATCTTCGTCGATTTTCATGCGGAAGCTACTGCCGAGAAAAGAGCTTTTGGGTTATATTTTGATGGCCAGATTTCAGCTGTTGTCGGAACTCACACGCACATTCAGACGGCAGATGAAGAGATCCTCCCCGGTGGGACAGCCTATATAACTGATGCCGGTATGACCGGACCTCATCACTCAGTAATCGGGATAAAAAAAGAGATCATCTTCGAGAAGATCATGACCGGAATGCCTTTGAGATATGAGGTAGCTGAGCGGGGAAAGCAACTAAATGCCGTATTCATCACTATTGACGAGTTAACGGGGAAAGCAACTAAAATAGACCGCATCAGAGAAAAGATCTCGGATAATTAAACTGGGGAAGTTAATCGTTATGGAAAAAGAATTAAAAGCAAAACCTTTGGTCAAAGCTCTTTATCAGGATCTGGGAGATCAGATATCCAGAGTTCGGATAAAACCTCATCTCACTGTTCTGATGATCGGAGAAGATCCGGCAGCAGAATTTTATATCAGGAATATCGAAAAAAATGGGCAGAAAATCGGGATTATCACCGATATCAGGAAATTAAATATTAGCCTATCCCAATCTGAACTGATTGCTCTCATCATTGAATTGAACAATGATCCCTCAGTTCATGCTATTATGGTTCAGAAACCCCTGCCTGCACATATAGATGATAATATAATCGCTTCTACTATTAAGCCGGAGAAAGATGTTGATGGTTTCAATCCGGTCAATCTGGGTAGAATGCTTCTGGAAGCTGAAGAATTGATCCCCTCCACTCCGGCAGCAGTAATGGAGATGATCCGTTATTATAATATCAACCTACAGGGAAAACATACTGTCCTCTGCGGGAGAAGTCACATTGTCGGGAAACCGTTGTTAAATCTTCTGATCAATAAACAAGAACCGGGTAATGCTACTGTTACGATATGTCATAGCAGAACTTTCGATCTAGAGGTATATACCAAACAGGCTGATATTCTGATTACTGCCCTCGGAAAAGCCAAATTCATTAAGAAAGAGATGATCAAAGATGGTGTGATCATTCTTGATGTAGGAACTAATGAAGTCGGAGAAGGGGATAATAGATATTATACCGGAGATGTTGATTATGAAGATTGTTTTCCCAAAGCTGCATGCATAACACCAGTCCCTGGTGGGATAGGTAGTGTAACCACCTCGATGTTACTAAGAAATGTCTGGAAAGCCTATTCTATTCAAAACTCCAGTTTTTCCAGTTCGTAAGTTAACGAACCCAACCCAATACTTTCTCCATAGACAAGTTGATGCAAGGGATCGACATCCTTGTAGAGCAATCTGAACGGTTCACCCTCCTCACCCTTGATCTTTGAATTATTTATCTTTCTCGCCTTGCTGACCAGATCAAAACTGGCCTTGTCGATTGCTACAGGATCTGCTGAAGCTAAGATACCAATATCTTCAACCACAGCATTATCAGAAACTCCGAAACAATCACAATGGGGTGTAATATCGATCAGGAAGTTAAAATAATATACCTTGCTTTTCAAGAATCGAACCGCTCCGAGAGCTGTTTCAGCAACTTTTTCTGCCATATTCTCGGGAGTTTCGTTCCACAGGATTCTTAATGCTCCTGTCGGACAGGAAATTATACACTCGGCACAACCGATACAGATATCGGTATTTAATATCCAATTATCTTGATCCCAGGTTATAGCGTTTACTGGACAAACATTTGAACAAATCCGGCACTTGATACATTTTTCAACTTTGAATTGTGGTTTCACATCCGCATGCATCAACTGTTTTTGCTTCCGAGTGCCGAGCCCCATGGCTAGATTCTTCAGAGCTCCACCAAAACCGACCGCCATATGACCTTTGAAATGAGATGTAACTATCATACTATCAAGATCTCCAAGCATTCCAGCCAGGTTGACTTCCTCAAAGTGCTTCTGATTGATCTTGATTGATCTCCGATACTGGTCTTTCAGTCCGTCCAGGATAACCAGAGGAGCATTTACCACAGAATAATCGAATCCATGCTCTATCGCCAACTCAAGATGAGTTGCCCCCTGTTTACGGCGCCCGGTATAAAGGGTATTGGTATCACCAATAAACGGATACGTCTGTTTTTCTTTTAAAAAATCGACTACTTTTCTAATATAGAGTGGTGAGATAAATGTTGTATTACCATCCTCACCAAAATGGGTCTTGATACAGACCGTACTTTTCTCGGTTAACCAATCGATATCAACCTTTCTGAGTAGTTTAATAAACTTATCCATCAAACCAAGATTATTCTCCACTCTCGACGTTATAAAATAAACCTTACTCATTTAATACTCCTGCTATATTTATTTTCTTTATTTTGTTTGGGTAAGTTCTAATATCTTTTTTTCGACTTCCTGAACCGGTCTATAGCTTCTACGGTAATGCTCTGTTATTCCATATTCCTGAAGAGCCCTGAGATGATCTTTGGTGGGATACCCCTTATTCTTCAGATATTGATACATGGGATATTGTTGATGTAATTCCTGCATTATTCTGTCTCTGGTTACTTTGGCTAAGATAGATGCAGCAGCAATAGAAGCGTATTGCCCATCCCCTTTTACTATTGCCCGGGCTTGAGAAAGACCTGATGGCATTCTGTTGCCATCTATGAGGATCAAATCCGGTTTTAAATGTAAAGCTTTAACTGCCTTCTCCATACCTTTCATCGTTGCAGCCAGGATATTTATCCGGTCAATTTCCTCGACAGATACAATTACTATCTGATAATCAAGAGCATTAATTAAAATCTCCCGGTATAAAAACTCTCTTTTCTTTTCAGATATCTTTTTCGAATCATTGAGCTTATCAATAGTCTTGCTCAGATCGAGGATGCAAGCGGCAGTAACTAAGGGACCGGCCAATGGTCCTCGTCCTGCTTCATCCACTCCGGCAATATACCTGAAATCACGGGAGAGTTTTAATTCATTTTCATAGAGTATGGACATCCAATTATATAAATTCCTTAATATGATAGATTGTTAATCTAAGGTGATTATCTTACCAGTTAAATCCAAGGCACTGTTCAGACTCTTCTGGGAAGCAATTCCTTTCCCGGCAATATCGTAACCGGTTCCGTGATCAACAGAAGCTCTGAAAAAAGGTAATCCGAGAGTTACATTCACCCCTTCCTCACCGGCAGACATTTTGAAGGGGATCAAGCCCTGATCGTGATAACAGGCAATAACCTGTCTGTAATCATGTATCTTATATCTGAAAAATGAATCTGCCGGAAAGGGACCATCAATGGTTATCCCTTCTTTGCGTAATTGATTTATAGCATTCTTCAAAACTATCTCTTCAGTTCCAAAAACCCCCTCTTCCCCACAGTGAGGATTGAGACCCAGTAATGCTACTCTGGCATTTTGATACCGTTTTTGGGCAAAATGATAGATCAGCCGCATTTTGGGGATAATCAGTTCTTGTTTGATTTGATTAGTCACTGTCTGCAATGATGTATGAGTTGTCAATAAAGCCACATCAAATTTTTCTGATATAAAATTCATCACAAAATTTGAGGTAGAGAATTCGCGTGCCAGAAATTCGGTATGACCTATAAATTCAGGATCATATTCCCTGATTGATTTTTTAGAGACCGGTGAGGTTACCAGAGCTTCCATCTCATATTCCTTGATATCTTTTACTACTCTTTGCAGAATTTGATAAGCTGATCTACCGGCATTTTTATCAGGTTTGCCCGGCTGTACTCCAGTAGAAGGGATAATAATCGTATAGAGCTGGCAACGGTCACTTATCTGGCCTGGATTATCTATGATCCTGATTTTGCTTCTGTCATGATGTGAACCGTCCAGTTCACGATCGGAACGGATAAAATTAAATCCGGGTGGTAAAAAACCGTCACCATAAATGATATAATTGATCTCAGGATGTAAGGGATAATAACGAATACTTTTACGGACAATTTCCGGTCCTACACCTGCAGGATCACCAGTTGTTATGGCTATTGTTTTCATCAGATTCTCCTCCCTTTTTTTACTGAACATCACTGAGTATCATTAA
>CAZSVG010000049.1:0-891 GCA_964610195.1 uncultured Candidatus Cloacimonadota bacterium
CCCCCGTGAAATGAGAAGGATTGGATCCCATAATATCTTGATATTCTGCCTGTGTTACCGGATATTTCCCGATATAATATGAGGATAATGTCACCACATAATCCACATGAGGCATAAATGTGCCCCCCTCCACCAGAACCATTTCTGGACCGGTTTTCACACTACAAAAAACCAAAACCAGCAAGATCGCCAGACCCAATGTAAAAATCATCAAACTCTTCTTCATCTACTCCTCCGTGTTAAAACATCATTATTTAAATTCACTTTACTAAATAAGTTTAACTGGAACTTTCTATCATTTATTATCTGCTTGTCAAGTTCAGATATCATTATCTACCTTTCTTTTATCTATCCAACAAATTTTTATTATCAGACATGATAACTCTTCAGCAGAGAGGGTGATTTTATAACATAGACTACAGGATGTTTTTATATAGGGAATTCATTCCGTCTGTTTTGCCCCATCTCCTTATCGTCCCCTCCCCTTTCCGCCCCCTCGTCTCACTCCCCTCTACTTATATATAGATTACATTAACCCTCGTTTTCGGAAAATTATCCTTTTATTCTAAACCTGTAACTGTCCTCCATCCCCACCCATAAAAGGTTACAAGAAATATAAAAAAAAGTTAAAATTTTTCTATAACGCATCAAACCGGGGTTTTCCTTTTTGGAAACCCTTTCTGCTCTTTCTAACAAGGTTATTCAGTCTTGAGTTATTTTTTAGTTTTTCAGCGCTTCGGTTCATATAAATGTCATCATTTTTTTTTATCGTTCCCTAAGTGTCCTGTCGTTGTCAAAACAGAGTACTTTTTTTAGAGTACGCGATTTATTTGAATTCTCTATCCGGGTCGATTTCTTTCTGATATGTTTTGATCATTCAGGGTTTCCCTA
>CAZSVG010000049.1:901-7346 GCA_964610195.1 uncultured Candidatus Cloacimonadota bacterium
CTACGGGAAACATATCAGTGGGATAATTATAGGGAACCTTGTAGTCGGCCCGGGCCGACTACAAGGTTCCCTATAGATATAAGTGTGTTTTAAATATCATTGTCAATCCTTTTGATACAATCCTCACATTGCATTGTGCAGAATAATCTGGGTGATAATATTAGGTGTCGGGTTTTAGGGAGTTAGGTTTTAGAGAAAAGCCTGTGGGAGTATAGCAATTCCATTGGAAGGAATAGCAAGCCGGAATGCCGGATTCAACCGGCAGATACACCGGCTTTAGCCAGTATCATACAAAAAGGGTTAAGAGCCGACAGGCGGCACTTAACCCTTAAATTAAATAATTCTCCTTAAATAATTAATTATAAATAACCTTGAGATACAATCATAGTCAAGCAGTTATGAACACACTTTCTCGTTCTCAGTGTTTACTTTATACTCTCTGTCTCTCTGGTTTTTTTTATTTCAATAAGAGCATTTTCCTCGTTTCGGAGAAATCTTTATCTGTCTGCATGATGTAGAAATAGATACCCGATCTGATATTCTTTCCGAGATCGTTTTTACCATCGAAATAGACAGAATGATCTCTACCCTCTGGAAATTCCTTATTAGCTATCAAAGTTCTGACGAATTGACCACGATTATTGTAGATCGTGATCGTTACTCTGGCACTTTCAGCCAAAGAGAAGCCAATATTAGTTCCCGGGTTAAACGGGTTGGGATAGGCTCCGATAAGTTTCGTTTCAAGGGGAACTACCGGAATCTCGGGATCTTCTTCCTCATAGGATATCAGCACAGAGATAGGATCATGGAAAATATAGGTCAGATCAAGGTCAATAGATTGTAACCAGTAGTAATATGTGGCACCCGGTAATACATCTTCATCTAGATAGCTATATACTGTTGGGGTACTACCATTCATGGCCAGGATGACCAGATGATTAATATTAGTAGCATCGTTTAGCTCATTATATTCACTACGATAGACATTATACCCGAGAACATTGGTCTCCGACTCAGCCCGCCATTGGAGATTTACTGCTCCGGAAGCTATGACATTAGCAGTAAAAGATGACAATTCGACCGGTTGACCTGTGTCCGGTTCGCATTCATAATAAAATGCTGTATTTGCCAAGGTTGGATATCCTCTATTCAATGTTCCTACTTCATCGGCAGCCCATATTACATCGAAATCCCAGGTAACATAGGTATTGGTAGCATGTACCCAGGTCATTTGTTCAGTAGTTCGGGCATAACCGGTACGAGACTCATAATTTGCATCATATGGATCCGGTTCATCATATGTCCAGTAATTGGTAAAGCCACCAGGTGTTACATCAGCATCCCAATAACTGTTGTATATCAAACCATAGAGTGGATAATTACCTCCAGGTCCATGATAGCCTACCAGACCCCCGGGATGATCTCCCGGTACTTCTTCATTATCTACAATCTTGATACAGTTTACTATTCTGTTACTATAGCAGTTCCTGATCTCTCCATAATTTAACCCGACCAAACCGCCGATATAATCTCCTTTAACCTCTTCTGTACAGACTGTAAAGGAATTGAGAATTTCGCCGTAATTAATACCGACTAAACCGCCGATATGAAATTGACCATCGACCATATTAGCACTGTAACATTCTTCGATCATGGCTCCCGGTCCGCTTAATCCGACAAGGCCACCAACAGTATCAGTATCAATTACCGGACCTATACTATAACATCGGTAAATAGTACTGGAACTTACCGGTAATCCGGGCCACAGAGTTGTACTTCCAACCAAACCACCGACCCTATCGTTTCCCATAACTGTAATCGTGTTATAACAATATTCCATTTGTGAATTTTCCAGAATTCCAACCAATCCGCCAACATCCGATCCTCCAGATTGCACAAGATGACCTCCATCAGTATAGCAGTTCATGATTGTGCTGTTTTTTGCATGTCCAACCAGACCCCCAACCACAGCGGTTGAGGTAATGATGCTGGTATTGATCAATACTACATTATCTAAGTTTGCTCCATCAATAACACCAAACAGGCCTCCAGTATTACTGGAAAGTCCGGTAATCGTGAATCCATTGCCATTGTAACTACCGGCGAAAGTACTAATAGGAGTCCATGTTCCATCCAGAACAATATCAGCCATTTGGATATAACTCCCTCCAAGATCTGTTCTGACATTATTAAGATGAGTTGCATTCCAAACTTCTATTTGTGCCCAAAGTCCCATACTCATGAAGAGTATCAAAACTAAAAATAGTAGTTCTCTTTTCATTCATTCCTCCAAAAAATAAAATAGGTTAATTGTCACTATCGTCATCTATAACTGCTGATTTTGATGATCTAAAACTGATATACTGTACTCTAATTACTTGCCTGTGTTTAGTTTTAGAGATCATTAATCCCCTGGCTATAACCATGTTCCTCATCAAGAAATCAAAATTTGCTTTTCAAAGACCAAAAAATATCCTTCAAGTTTCTTATACCCGAAGATATTTTTTCTCAATCAACTTTTATGAAACAACATAATTATATCCTTTAATAGTTGTCAAGCTTATTTACTTTTTTTTATATTTTCTCCAGTTTTCTATCTGAATGATTTTTTTAAGTACTTAAATTACTGATGTAATGCTGATCTTTTTTTTAACAGTTAGGATTCCTCTCGGAAATAGTGTTTCATAAACCGATACTCTCAAGATAGCAATTGTAATAAAGGTGATGTAGGGGTGAAAAAGCGAGAGGACGAAAAGGACCGGAGGAAGGATAGCAAGAAAAGTAGTTATGAATGATGATTGCTGATTGAGAATTGAAATTGAAAAAAGCTTACAGAAGAATCGGAAACAGCCACGGAGATGTGGTTTCCTTGGTTCCCAACCATCACCTAAATGGAACATCGCTCCATACCTGAGGTTACACCTCAGACTTTGATATTGAGCCTTCGATACAATCTTCACTTTGCATTGCACAGAACACTCAGGTTGACAATATTAAGGGTTAGGTTTTAGGGATTTAGGGATTAGGAAAAACCTACGGATGAATAAACAAATCACCAGGGAAAATAGCAAAAAGAAATCGGACTCCGTCCGAATTGGTAAGTGGAAGCTCGTCATACCTGAGAAAAGAATTAGATAAACAGAAAGACAAGAGGGTTCTTTGTTGTTATAAGTGATTTTATGGTTAGAGGTGGAAAATTAGTTCTCTGGTGTTGTAATTTAATGCTTTACAACTCTGGAGAGTGAAAAAAAATATCATTAGGTGGTGAAATATCTGACAGCTTTATCAGATAATTAAGCCCATTAATCTAGCACTCTATGGTAGTGTGAAGATTTAAATTGCTTAAAAATAAACAAGATAGATAGGAATAAGATGGGAAAAAGATGGAAACTTGCAGAACCTTTAACTGAAGAACAGCAAGCGCAAAAACTTGCTATTACCCAGCACTTTAAATGCCCTCCGGTCATAGCCGGGCTGCTGGTGCAAAGGGGTATGACCGATATAGAGACCATACAGACTTTTTTTGAACCCTCGCTGGAGCAAACCTATGACCCTTTCCTGATCAAGGATATGGAGAAAGCTGTCGATCGGGTCATCACTGCTCTCAATAACCAGGAAAGAATCACTATTTATGGTGATTATGATGTTGACGGAACTACCTCTACCGCCCTGTTGTATCTCGCCCTGAAGAGACAGGGGGCAATCATCAATTTTTACATTCCGAATAGAATGATCGATGGGTACGGGCTCTCGATCTCCGGCATCGAACAGTTATATAATGATGGAACGAAACTGATCATCAGTGTGGATTGTGGGATCAATGCTGTTAACGAGGTGCAAGAGATCAACAGATACGGAATGGATATCATCGTCACCGACCATCACAACCCGAAAGAGGAGATCCCGGCAGCTTATGCGACTATCAATCCCAAATTGCCGGATTGTAAATATCCCTTCACGGAACTGGCCGGGGTAGGTGTTGCCTATAAACTGCTGGTGGGGATCTACCGGAAATTGGGGAAGGATACCGAAGAAGAGATCCACCGTTATTTAGATCTGGTAGCTTTGGGAACGATCGCCGATATCGTGCCTCTGGTTGATGAGAACAGGATCTTTGCCGGTCTCGGCCTGAATCGTCTGCTCCACAAAAAAAACAAGGGGATCAACTCCCTGATCAATATTGCCGGCCTCTCTCAAAAAGAACTGACCACTTCCGATATTATCTTCGGTATAGCACCCCGGATCAATGCTGCCGGGCGAATGGGAAGTGCCATGCGGGCCGTGGAATTGATGATCTGCTCGGAACCTGATAAATGCTGCGAATTGGCTCAGACAATAGAGAGGGAGAACTCCAAACGGCAGAGTGAAGATCAGAAGACTTTTCAGGAAGCGTGTGAGATCATCGAGAGAAAATACAAAAATCTTGATGAAGCGATCTGCCTGGTGGTAGCTTCCGATAACTGGCATCCCGGAGTGATCGGAATAGTAGCCTCCAAGCTGGTCGAAAAATATTACCGTCCAACCCTGATGATCTCCTTTAATGAAGGGATCGGGAGCGGTTCGGGAAGAAGTATCCCCGATTTCGATCTCTTTGAAGCTCTAACCCATGTGGAACATTTACTGGAGAGCTTTGGGGGGCATCGTTATGCTGCCGGTTTTACTATTCTCACCGAATATCTGGAAAAATTCGAAACTGACCTGAATAATTATGCCGGGGAAAGGTTGACCAGAGAGTTGCTTATTCCCCCGTTGAAGATAGATAAGGATATTGAATTGTATGAGATTAACGATAATCTGATCGCCTGGTTGAATAAGTTTGCCCCGTTTGGAACTGCCAATATCAGACCGACCTGGCGCACTGAGAATGTGATCATCGACGGCTTCCCCTATACTGTGGGGAGAAACCATCTGAAGATCAAGGTGAAGAAGGATGGATGCGTGCTTGATATGATCGGATTCAATCTTGGTGACTACCTGCCCCTGCTTCATAAGAACTCGGTCATCGATATTGCCTATTCATTTGAAAAGGTTACCTGGCAGGATAAGGTCAGTATTCAGGGAAGATTGAAAGACCTTAAAATAAAAGATTCCGGAAGTGAGAAGAAAACCTTCACCAGGAAATAAGTTTTCAGGAAATGGAGAAAAACCGATAGGAAAGACTGGAGATAAGAGGAATGAGTTCAAACAGTGTCGGTAAGAGTATTCGAACTATCAGGAATTTGCCTGGTATTGGTCTGATCTATTTTCTTTGTTCCATTTTTGTTATTATCATTGTCATAAGTTGTAGCTATCAAACGGATCAGCAGATCAGAAGAATACCGCTAGAGACCAGAGATATAGCCAGTCTGTCACTCCCCTTCACTCCGGTCAAAATCGCCTATTCCAGTCTTGATAATTCTGTTTACGTGATGGAACCGAAGACCAACCTGATTCATATCTACCGGAACGGAGAGCATTTCAATACGGTCGGAGGATTGGGTTTTAGCGAGAATAATTTCAGTCGTTTGAGTGACATTACTGTCTCCCCGCATGGAAGACTCCTGGCGTTGGATAGTTTCCAAAAGCAGATCAAGAAATTCGACAGTAACGGAATGTGGATAGAGAATTATTCGATCAGGCAGCTCAATGAACCGGTTCTCTTCGATGTCTCTCACGACGGGATGGTCTTTGTCTTTGACCGGACTTCCAATGAGATCGTTATCTTTGATGAGCAGATCGAGAATGTGGTATTCCAGTTTGGCAAATTCATGTTTCGTGATCCGTTCCAGTTGACCTGCACCTTTTCTCACGTCACGGTAAATGATGGAGGGAGCAATAAGAGTTTTATTTTCGATAATTATGGCAGATTTATCGTGGAATTAAACGGCTTCTGGCAAATTGACCGGTTCAGTAATAAATACCGCCTGGAAGTTAACAAGATCATCCATCCGGTTACTAACAGAGATTTTCTCCTCTCTCACTCTCCCTGGCAATCTTTCTTCGTCAAATCGGGATACCTCGCTCTGATCAGAGAAGGAGAGATCAGGATCTCCGAGATTATTTATGAAAGAAACTAAGCTTTCATCCCCTCTGTTGAAATTCTTTGGAGACAGTTTTTTCTGGCAACCCGCTTTGGCAGGACTTTTACTCGGTCTGAGTCGTTATCCTTTGCATCTGAACTTTCTGGTCTTTGTTGCTTTCCTGCCATTGTTGTTCCTTTTCCAGAAACAGAAAGGGATAAAACTGCGTAAGATCATCAAGATCGCTCTCTCGTTCAGCACTGTCTATACTCTGGTGACTCTCTATTGGATCAGTGTGGTTACTTTACCCGGATTTATCGGACTCTTCATTCTTTTCGGTTTTTACTTCATAATCCTCTTCTTCGTAATGGGAAAGATCTTCAGGGTCCTGCCCAAGTTCAGATATGTTGCTCTGATCAGTTGCTGGCTCTCTTTTGAATGGCTGC
>CAZSVG010000050.1:0-7088 GCA_964610195.1 uncultured Candidatus Cloacimonadota bacterium
AGAGTATTAACTTTAACCACATAATCCATACTCTCGATCTTGGTCAGAAATTGTCCCAACTGCACATAAGTACACATGATGTCCATCACGAACTGATGTTCAATCAGGCTGGCCGGAGAGTGGGCTGCTCTTGGTAGGAGCGAATAGACGGCAATTTTATACCTGTCAGCGATCTCGGCAAGATATCTGACAAAGCTGTTGATCTCGTCAGGAGAGAAAAACCGTTCAGATACCAGAGTATTTTCAATAACTCTGGATACCTGTGACAGCTGCTCATCCATAACTTTGGCACTGTTTAATCTTTCCTGGGCTCTTCTGATATCTCTGTCAACACGCCTGATATCTGTCAATTTGTTGTTTATCATGGCATTGGCAGTATATATGAAGAAGAAAGCTACGATAGCTATTGCTCCGAGTAATATTAAGTATCTCTCTTTCATAATCTTCTTCTCCTGTCTCTTGCTGGTATGTCTCGTCCAATACAGTCAATCTGGAATCTGATGATTTCCACATCTTTTTCCCGATCACGATTGGAACGTACAAACTTGATCTCATCGAAATCAAGACTGATCTGGTCATTTAGTCTCAGACTCTCTATAAACTCATGAATAAGATCGAATTCTCGCTCTTCAACATCCACCTGAGTAATTCCATAAAGACTCAGAATCCCATCTTTATAAGAGAAATGGGTGATGGCGATCTTGTCAGTAGTGATGTCAGAGAGAGCGATCAGTTTATTGGCCCAGAAGATACGATCTGTACTGGTTCTAGCCAATCTTTCCAGATCATTGGTAGAAAGGTATTCACCACTTTCCCGATAAGTTTCAATTTCCCGATTGATTGCTTGCAGTAGATCTCTTCGGTTCTGCAATTTATTACTGAGAGAGAAATTGAAATAAAGTATTGCTCCATAGAAAACAATGGTTATAATCGCAAAGCTGATTATCAATGTCATGAAGAGTTTATTTTCTGCTTCTCTCTGTTTCCTTAATTCTCCGAATTTATTGAGGTTAATGGAAAAATAGAATTGTGTCATCGTCGCCCCCTTATTCCGCTCTCATAGCCAGGCCAATTGCCAGAGATAACTGGGGATCCTTTTTGTCTCTCAGTTTCTCGGGCATCTCCAGGTTAATGAAAGGATTGAATATCTCGGTTGGGATGTTCAACTGTTCGGTAAAATATTCCGGAAGCCCTTTTAATTTCCCACCAACCAGAAGAACTTTTCTGAAGTCACTGTTGCCGGCTTCTTTGACATAATATCTTAACGATCGTTTGATTTCCAGAGCTATTTGCTCTTCCGTAGGTTTATCACTTATCTCGAGAGTTGACAGTTCGACACCATGACCGGCAGCTTCTCCCGAATCAGTTATGCCATACTCGAATTTATATTCCTCGGCCTCTTCGAAAGAGATCTTCTTTTTCTTCATAATATCTTTCGTTATATGATAACCGCCCCAGGCTAGATCTCGAGAGAAAAACTTGGCTTTCGGACCGTAAATGACCATATTTGTGCGATGAGCACCCATATTGACCAGGACATAAACACCCTCTTCCACAAAGGCATTCAGAATAAAGCTGTTGGCTATTGCCAGCGGTTCGGCATCAACTATCCCGGGAGCCAGATCTGCTGCTGTCAATACCTCATTATGCTGCATCAACTGATCTTTGGTTGTTGCAACGAGCAGGATATTCATATTATTTGTTCTTTCCTCGACGCTCAAGACCTGAAAGTCGAGTAACATATCACTACCACTGATGGGGAGATGTTTTTTTGCCTCAAAAAATAGAGCAGACTCGAGTTCATCTTCCGGGAGAAAGATCGTCTTGATCTGCTTGATACTGACATGATCGCCACCAATGGAAGTTACCAGATGCTTCACCTTTCTCGGCTTGATCTTCAAGGTTCTTAACATTTCCGCCAATATGGGAGCATGTCTATCCCGCCGTAAATCAGACGGAATATACTCAACACCGGCTGGAACAGTGGGTCGGATCTCATAATTCAAAAGCTTGTATCCATCATGAATCTTTTTCAGATGTACAAGCTTGATCGAATGAGTTCCTATGTCTATTCCCACAGACTCTTTAAACTTAATTGTTTTCTTCTTTGCCATAATCCCTCTTTATCATCCTTTATTACTTAATCATTGCATAAATCAAATATCTATAATATAAATGTTTGTCTTGAAACATCATCATTTTCGCTTTAAAAGTTAGTCGGTGGTTGTTTAAACATCCAACTGATCGTTTCATAACCGAGATCCATCATTTCATCCGATTCATATCCTTCAAACTTCACCAATGGAAAATCGGGAGGTCCTTTGGTCTCGAACCTTGTATCGAAGGTATAGTCTTTATCATATCCGGTCGGACCTCCGGGTGGTGTTCCTACCAATCCTATGGTATGTCTGCCAAAGATATGATTTGGAATATCCCATATCCCTGTATCATAATCAGCATTGCCGCTTCTCCGGACAAACCCTCTTCTTCTCTGGGCTATCGAGCCAAACAGATAAATGTTCCCTCTCAGGAACACAACAGTTGGAGCTCCGTGAGGATTGGGAATAGCCGGAACTCCGAATACCGGTCCCGGTTCGGGCCAGATCGGATTATACCACGGATAGTCAAGTCCGGGTGGCCAGGGATCAAATGCTGAAGTTGGATACTTATAGCGATGTAGATCTATTTTGGTAAAAAATTCACCCTGATAGAACTGATTAGGGGTTGACCCTTTGGGGAAATGGTACTGGAAAGTGAAAACACCATCTTTAGCATATATTCCGTTAGGAGTCGTTTCTCCCTGGGCATCACCCATGGCACAATAAGCTCCATACAAATAGATGTTATTGGTATTGGGCTTTTTTCGAACCGTATCTATCGGGCAATAGTGACCATACTGAATATAGATCGACTGTTCGGATATCAGTCCGAAGTAATCATAATTGTTGACCGGGTAAATGAGATCGGGGGGACCACCATCGGGAGGTTGCCCCGGTATTGTGTTTTCGTAGGTAATATCATCCTTGATATAAATATTATGGGAACTTGCCCAGGTCTGTGCTCCTCTAACCATCCCCGATATCCATAACTCAAATGGAATCCAATTGGAAGTATTATTTGCTAATGTCCCATCAGAAATTGACCAGAGGGTATCTCTCCTGGTAATGGTATTATACCCGATCGAGTCACCAACCGGCCCATAGGGGGGATAGGTATCATAAATAGTGAAAAGCTCAGGTGGTTCAACGTTGACAATATCTCCGATCCGGGCTGTATAGTTCAAACCATTGAGAGTAACAAAACCGATCTTGTTATCTGAACCCGTCTCCCCCAAAGGTCTGTTACCATTCTGTCTCACTAGTGCTGCCGATGGTTCAAAGACTACCCGGGGGTAATTCTCAATCAAACCGCCCCGGAAAACCAGCTCTTCCGGATACTGACCACCCCCAAATACCTGAACTACTCCGGCAGTAGTGACCAGACCATAAAAAGTTGGCCAGCCATTGTTATCTCCGCCACCAGCCTGTCGGATCCAGATATCGGTATTACTGTGAACTCGTCCATGGATCACATCTGCTCCGTAAAAACGAATATTTCCGTCAACATCATCAAGAGCCCGGTCTATATCACTAAAATAGTGAAATATCGCCAGAGTCTGCAGAGATCTGATGAAGTTTTCTCCATATCTCTGGAAAGTTGATTTGGCCTCTTCGGTCATCAATTGGCCCGTTCCACTAAATGCTGTAATCAGAGACCGGATCAGAAAACCGGTATGGTCAAAAGCAGTATAAGTTTCTATTTTTGTCTTCGCGCGGTAAGTTGTCCGATTGTCGGTATAACTTACATTCATTGATCTTTCTGGCAAATATATCATATCAGGCGGAGTTCCCTGCGCTTCCAGATAAGAGATGACTATTCTTGCTCTTGATACCTCCGAACGGAGATAATGAAGTTGCTGCAGGGCATCAAGTTGTAATCTTTTACTTCTAACATCGCGAAATGCTACCGAAGACAATGAAACACCGGAAAGTACGCCAATGATCACAATAACGATCGCAATTCCCAGACTTCCTTTCTGATTTTTAAGGAGCTTTAACACCTTATTACCTCCTTAAATATTGGGGTGGCAACACTCCGGAAGCCACTCTGTTAATAAAACAAATCCTGAAGTAAGAGACCGGGTGAAACCGGGTTGATTGTATCTCTTGTCTGGCAATTATTTCTCTTTCTCTGGATTTACCTAACTCTCTAAAACCAAACACCTGAAACCTCTTTATCTCCCCAGAGCTATTGTAGTGGTATATGATACCTCTTTCCGCTTTTCTTCGGAGATGATTACTTCTGCTGTTAATTCCATCTTCAATACCCGGGTATCGGGAGTTCCGGTATGCGAGGTCAGATTAAAAAAAGTAACCTCAATCCGGTCATCGCCGACTTTGGGAAAGATCTGTTCCTGATAAAAGCGGACACCATAAAGTGCCTGCATCCGGATCGATTTGGAATTCCTGTCCCAATAGAAACGGATATAATCGTTGGCATGTCCCAGGGCACTACGATCAGGAACGCAATAGATCCCGGAATAGGCACCCCAGCCACCGGCCAGCGCTTCAAGGGTAGCGGTTTTCGCATTGGAAATCCCCATGAAAACATAGCCATCAACATCTTGCAGAGGATAGCCGTATTTCATGGTTTCTATAGCTTCGAAGGCCTGCTGTTGCAGATCAGCAAAATAGCTCAACTCTTTGAATTTAGTAAAGAAGGTAATTATCGCCAATGCTGCCAAAATGATCAGAATAGTCGATACTGCCAGAGCAGCCACAATTTCCGTCAGGGAGAAACCCTGATCATTTCTGAAGATCCGGCTCGGCATTCGATGTCCTGTCATCCTGACTTTTTCTGCTCTTTTTCCGTTTCGTAACATAGACTTCAGTCTGTGCAAATCTATCGAACCGGGGAAATGCTTCCTTGTGGCTGCTACCAGGCTCGGCAGAGCCAACACCGGGTCGGCAGCCTTGACATCATTAACTCCGGGATTTTTTGTAACATAGACTTTAGTCTGTGCATCCGTTATTATTCTGTTCATCATCGGAAGAAATCCTCCTGCACCACCATGACCTTCTCGCCAAGCAGAGGCTCATTCCAGGCGATCTGAACCCTGATAGTCTGATACGGAACTGTTCTTCCGAATACGATATCGGTATTATTCATAATCTCCATCGTCATGATTCCCTTTAATGGCGGGTAAACGGTCCCCGGGAAGGAGTTGATGGTCACCTCCCGCCCGATAAAAGTATCGAACTCCCGAAAGGTGACCCGGTAATAATATTGCCAGTTACATTCTCCTGATGCTAACAGGGCGGCAACCCGTTCGTGATAATTGCGATTGATCTGAGATTCAGCATATAAAAGACCAAGATAGATCCCGACAACGGCAATAACGATTATTACGAAGGAGATGAGAACTTCTACGATCGTCATCCCTTTTTCGTTATTAATAATTGGGCTAAAACGCATTTTAGAAACCGGCTCCTGATTTGAACATCTTCGGATTATCAGCTACCTGTTCGGCTACTTCTCTATCCAACAGACCGTTCATCACATGATTATAGAGCGACTGATCAAGAGACTGCATCCCCTCTTTAGTTCCGGCCTGAATGATAGACGGGATCTGATAGGTCTTCTCCTCTCTGATCAGATTTCGGACGGCGACATTGGCAACCATGATTTCCAGAGCAGGGACTCGTCCCTTTCCATCTTTCATCGGTAATAATGTCTGAGCTACCACCGCTTCCAGTGATTCGGAGAGCATCGATCGCACCTGGGCCTGCTGTTCTTTGGGGAACATGTCAATAACCCGGTCGATAGATTTGGTTGCAGAACTTGTGTGCAGGGTGGCCAACACCAGGTGACCGGTTTCAGCAGCGGTCAGAGCCAGAGAAACTGTCTCCAGGTCTCTCATCTCACCGACCAGGATAACATCGGGATCTTCTCGCAGAGCTGATCTCAAAGCTGCAGTAAAAGACCAGGTGTCATGCCCCAGCTCTCTTTGATTGATCAGAGAATTCTTGCTTCTGTGGACGAACTCGATCGGGTCTTCAATAGTTATAATATGACAGTGTTTTTTATCATTGATCACATCGATCATTGTTGCCAGGGTTGTCGATTTACCGCTACCTGTCGGACCTGTTACCAGGATCAACCCCTTGTTTTTCAGGGCCAATTTGGCCAGGATATCGGGTAAATGCAACTCCTCGAAATTCAGGATTTCGTTCGGGATAACCCTAAAGGCACATGCCAGCCCATTGATCTGATGAAAAGCGTTTACTCTGAAGCGGACATCATTGCTCAGCTTCGTCGAGAAGTCGATCTCCAGATTCTTCAGAAAGAGTTCTCTCTGAACTTCATTCATGACTCCGAAAATCAGCTTTTCTACTTCTTCTCCGGATAATTTGGGCAGATTCAGTTTCTTCATCTGGCCATGGACCCGGACCATCGGGACCGATCCTGAACTGATATGAAGATCTGATGCTCCGGCGTCAGAAGTGAACTTTAATAATTCCTGTATAGTCAACAAAACCTCCAGATTGACATCAGTTGTTACTTATGGTTACAATTACCGTATATGAAGATTACAATTGATCTGTTTCTCTCAACAGATGAGGAATCCAGACGGATGACCTGATCAAAATGTCCTCTGTAATCATTCCATTATCAATACGGTTTATAAATCGTCTTCGTCTTCGTCGGTATACAGATCTATCCCGTAACCGGAATATCTGGACAATTCTTCATCATAAACAACCTGATGACCCTCTCCACCAGGAAAATCTGATGTAGATGTTGCTATGAATTGAACCGGTGGATTTCCAACTACTTCAAAGGTCCAGTTTCGAACAGTTGATCTTCCCAATCTGGCATCTCTTAAGGCATCTTCAATCGTATAGTTATCGGTTGAACCGTAAGTTTGACGCTGAACCCGATAAGCAGTCCGGATGGCACTTAACGCTGATTGAGCTTCTGTTGAACGCGCCTTTTCCACATAGCACATATAAATGGGGCCGGCTATCGCGGCCAAGAGTGCTACGATG
>CAZSVG010000051.1:0-7043 GCA_964610195.1 uncultured Candidatus Cloacimonadota bacterium
CAGACCAAGAGGATCTCTCTCGACTTCGCTCGAGATGACAAAATGGTTATAGTAGCAGGCAAAGAGGAACTCTCTCGACTTCGCTCGAGACGACAAAAGGATTTTAGAGTAGGGAAAGAAGAGGTTTCACGGCTAAAGAATAATTTTTTCTTCATATGAATTTTCTCTCTCTTCTCTTTTACTCTTTGCCTCCGTGTCTCTGTGGTTAATCTTCTTTTTAAAATCGATAACAGATAACCACGACGATCCTATTTCAACAGAATCATTTTACGGGAGATTGTCTCCCTATCTGTAATCAGTTGGTAGAGATAAACCCCTGAAGGCACAACTCTTCCTCTCTCGTCCTGCCCATTCCAGATGATCCGGTGTTCTCCTGCCTCCCGGATATCCTGTAACAGGGTTCTAATCTTATGACCTTTGATGTTATAAATAACGAGTTCAACAATTGTTCTTTCCGGGAGGGTAAAGTGGATCGTAGTTTCCGGATTGAACGGGTTGGGGTAATTAGATAGAGAGATCTTTGGCGGGATGACGAGAAATTCATCTTCGACATGAAGGGGTGGATTTCCGGAGAGATAGGGGTAACCGTTGTTTACAGCATAATCCTCATCAGCAGTCCAGATCTCTTCGAAATCCCAATTCAAATAAGTGTTATCGGCAAAGGGAAAGGTCATTTCCTCTGTAGTTCTTCCGGTTCCACCGGCACTTGACGTCTGCCCGGAGGTTTCGATATTCCAGTAACATCTGCTTATAATGCTGCTTAATTGTAAGCCTATCAGACCGCCAACATCAGATGCACCGGTCACTAAACCTGTGCTGTAGTTGTTTTGGAGATCACATCCGGTATTACGGCCAACCAACCCGCCGACCTGATTACCGGTTCCAGTAACATTACCGGTGCTATAGCTATTACTGATCGTTTGTTGATTGGCATTCCCGACCAATCCGCCGATGTAATTCCCTGTTCCGTGAACATCACCTGTACTGTAACACCCGTTAACAGGTCCATAAGAGAAACCGATCAGCCCACCTACTCTTTCGTCTCCGGAGACATTACCGGCGCTGAAGGAGTTCATAACCTCTGATAGGTTGTTATTGGAACCGATCAATCCTCCAACATAAGAGACACCGGTTACCGTGCTGGAACTATTGCAGTTAGTGACCGGGGAATAAAAGTCATTAAAACCGATCAGACCACCCACTAACATACCCCCGGTAACATTACCAACGCTGTAGCTGTCACTGACAGGAGAAGACGTCCCGCTGTAACGACCGTTATGTCCGATCAACCCACCAGCCCGCCAAATACCGGTAACATCACCGATTATGTAGCAGTTGTTCACGGTCGAGTCCATATTGGCACCAACTAATCCACCTACGGCATTATAACCCATAACGTTTAGATCAACCAGACCGAGGTTGGATATAGTTGCATCGGCAGTAATCCCGAAAAAGCCGATCTCGCTGTATAATTCCATTCCCAGGTTAAGATTACTTACAATATGACCATCTCCATCAAAACTACCGGAAAAGAAAGGAATATAAAAGTTCTCCTCATTACTCAGATCGAGATCAGTTGTTAAACGGAAGCTCACTTCCCGGTCGTAGCCGAAAGCAGCCAATTGTTTCAGATCGCTGAAGCTATTGATCAGATAAGATTCTCCGTTTGAGCTGAAATAGTCCTCGATATCTAGGGTCAGGTCATTAGTTAGCCAGCTACTGAATTGATTGTTGGGAATAGCTCCTAATGTGTATAAGTGTTCACCATTGATTAGCACTTCATCATAATTATAATAGCAATTGTTGATGGAATCATTCCAATACCAGGAACCTATCAAACCTCCTATGTAAATGCTACCATTCACATGACACAAACTATAGCAGTTTTCCATGGTAGCATACATATCTATAGTTCCCACAAGTCCTCCGATATTGGTTCCCATTCCGCTGACGGTTCCGGAAGCATAGCAGTTACTGACGGATGATGATAAATCAACCAAACCGGCGATACTCCCGACTAAATTGTTGCCGGTAATCTCTACATTGGTCATCCCCAGATTGGTGATCTGGGTATTCATTGTCCGCCCAAAAAGGCTGACGAAGTTAGTATCAGGCCGATTGATGTATAGATTATCAATAACATAACCATTACCGTCATAGTTGCCCCGAAAGTCAAGATCAATGACCATAGCTATGGATAACGGCAGCCAGCCTGCTCCGTCAAACCAGTTGGATGTCTCGGAAGCATCAATATCTGCAGTCTGAAGATAGTAAATCGGGAACGGCACTGTTTCCTGAGTCCCAATCCAGTAAAGATTTTCCAGAGTAGCGATCTGATAAGGGTCATCTTCCGAGCCGTCTCCAAAAGCAGGGGGGACGGCGACCTGTCCCCAAATTGTCATTATCCAGAACAAAATCACACCCATAATCAATAGAATTCGTAACATTGTTTTCTCCTTATTACTTGTTTTTTAGACTCTTTCTACCTATCACATCTATATTTTACGATAAATAGATCGCATAATCCGATTATTTGAGCAGGATCATTCTACGAGTGAGAACCTCCCTGCCGGTAATCAATTGATAGAAATAGATACCCGACGGCATCTCCCTGCCTCGCTCGTCGAGACCGTTCCAGATGACGGAGTATTGACCCTGTTGAGAAAATTCATCATAGAGTGTTCTAACCTTCTCTCCTTTGATATTATAGATGATGAGCGATGTTTTCCCTTCTCTCGATAGAGTAAATACCAGATTGGTTACCGGATTGAAGGGGTTGGGGAAATTCTGCCGGAGAGCAGTTCTCAAAACCGGCTCGATCATCCCTGTTAGCGAGACGAAATCGACCTCAGCCGTGTTGGACGGTTCTGATTCGTAACTGTCGTCGTAAAGGGCAGTTACATAGTATGTGTTCAGCCCCTCGAAAGGTTCCGGATCGGAATAGAAGAGTTCATTGGTTTCAGCCAGCAATTCTTGATTTCGGTAAACCCGATACGAGGAGAGAGCTCTTCTTGAGGATGGTGGAAGCCAGGAACATAGAATCTCCTCCTCTGCCTGCTCGGCAGTCAGTTCCTGAGGAGGTAAGAGCACTATTTCGATCTCTACCTGATTGGAAGGCTCGGATTCGGTTTCATCTTCATAGAGAGCAGTCAGATAGTATTGATATGTCTCCGAATCTCTACCCCCGGTCTGGAAGGAGAGGATTTGCGGATCATCGATCTCGGACAGTAACTGCTCATCTTCATAGATCAGGAAGCCGGTCAGGATATGTTCAGAGGGGAGAGGAGCCTGCCAGCTAAGAAGGATCTCGTTGAATTCTACGATCTCTGCCTCTAAGTTCCGCGGTGGGAAATAGTCGGAAGCCATTTCCCCCTCGATGATCATACCGTAGATATCATAGTACTGATTCTGATTACGGGAATCTTCCCAGGCAACGAGGAAATCCTGCAGGTCGGAAGCCACAGCCGGTTCATCCTGGTGATAGGTAACCGTACAGATCGGTAATTCTTCGGAGGCAAAGGAGCCATCGGCGTTGATCAACCGACCGTAAACATCGTACCAGAGTTGTTGGCGATCATTCGGATTTATTCCGGCAGCCCGGTATTTTTCGCCGGTTTCTCTATCGAGTTCAAAGCGGTTGTCAGAACGATAAACATCCTGCTGCCAGGCAACAAAGAACTGATTCCCGTTACTTCCCAGATCAGGCCAGCTTCTTTCGATATTACCAACAACGATACTGATCGGGATATGGGTACCGATCAGATTACCGGAAGTATCTACCAGTTGTCCGTAAATACTCTTGTCGTTCGGATTATCTCTTCCATCTGCCCAGACAACGAGAAAATGAGTTCCGTTAAAGGCTGTTTGCACCAGAAATTGGGCTGCTCCTTCGGTAGTGATGACTACATTATCTCCGATAAACTCCCCGGCCGGGGAGATGAACTGCCCATAGATAGACCTCGAACCTGTCCGGTTATCGTCCCAGACGACAAAATAATTATTCCCGTCAAAGACGATATCGGGATATATCTGGGCAGTACCGACAGGCAGATCGTCAGGTCTGATCGAAAAATTCTGACCGATCATAGTTCCGGTCGAACTGACGAACTGAGCCCGGATATGGGCTTCCTGAGTCGGCATCCCCTCCTGCCAGATAACCAGGTAATTCTCTCCATCATAAGCAACCCTGATAAAAGAAGCACTCAGGGTATTGGCAATAGATACCCGGAAGGAAGCTCCCAGAGGTTGCCCTGTCCCATCCAACCGCCGGACATAGGTATCCCTGGTGTAATCGTAAGGACCCCGCTGTCTGGACCAGACAAAGAGATACTGATCATCTCCTCGGGTGAGGTGATGCATAAAAGACATGGCGTTGTGAGCAGCTACGACTTCCGTCTCTCCCGGAAAAACACTTCCCTCCGGGGTTACATGCTTACCGTAGAAACCATATGAACTAGCTCCCCCCCGTTTATCGACGAACACCACAAAATAGTTATCACCATCGAAAGCTATTTGGGGATAAGTCTGACTGTAAGTGCCGGTGGCGATCGGGAACTCCTGAGCCCACAGGACTAAGCTAAAGCAGAAATATAGGATGGACAATATTATTACTCTTAACATTTTTCCCTCCGGAAAGTTTTTGAAGATTACCTTTCCATTTTCATTATCAGATACCTGGTTCTAAAAGTCAAGTACTTTTTTGACTTTTCTATCATTCACCAAATGTGATGTCTATTTTAGATGAATAGGCAGGGGAGTATTCTACGCTGAGGCGAGGCATGCCTCGCCTCTACGGCGATAGCTTGGAGTTGAGTGGCATATAATGAGCTACTGACTATCAGTAACTCTCGTGCCGGTTGTTCACCGGTCTATCTTTAGGGAACCTTGTAGTCGGATAGGGCCGACTACAAGGTTCCCTAAGGGATGAAGATGAGAAGAGAAGGGACCTCTAATAACATAAGGGTTACAATTTTTGCCGGAAAAGAACTGTTATCTGTTTTAAGAGAGGAAAACAATTATTTTCGAGGGTATTAAATCGTCCGAGGAGTAGGAAATTCAAAATGGGATCTTACAGCGAACCCGAACCATCAAGGATTCAAAAAAACCTTGCAATGATTTTCAGATTGGAAAAGATGTCACAAAATTGTCTAAATGGAGATTTCATATGGGTTTAAAGACCTTTCCCGGCGGAATACACAGTGATGATTTCAAACATTTTTCCAAAGATTCTCCAATCGAGGTATTTCCAGTGCCCGACCGGGTGATAATACCGCTGAGTCAGCATATAGGAGCTCCGTCCAAACCTTTAGTCAAGGTAGGAGATCAGGTTAAGACCGGTCAGAAGATCTGTGAAGCGGGAGGTTTTGTCTCCATTCCGATGCATGCGAGCATAACCGGCAAAGTAACCAAGATAGGACGCTTTCCCCATCCGATCGGGAATATGCAGCAGGGGATTGAGATTACCAGAACAGGTGAAGAAGAATGGGTTGAATTAGTTGACGAAGCCAATTTTATGGAACTTCCGGCTGAGGAGATGAAAAACAGAATAAGTGAAGCAGGGATCTGTGGTATGGGGGGAGCAGGTTTTCCGACCCATGTGAAACTATCCCCACCACCAGACAAGAAGATTGACACGGTGATCATCAACGGAGTCGAGTGTGAACCATATCTTACGGCTGACTATAGACTTATGCTGGAGCGCAGCGAGGACATTCTGCACGGTTTACGGATCTTTATGAAGATCGTCGGAGCAACCAGGGGTTATATCGGGATCGAGGCGAATAAGCCGGATGCCATTTTTCTATACAAAGATATTTTAGCTAAAGAAAGGAATTTAGATGTGGTCGGGTTACATTTGAAATATCCACAGGGAGCGGAGAAGCAATTGATTTATGCCTGCACAAAGCGTAAGGTTCCCAACAGAGGTGGTTTACCGATGGATGTCGGCATCATTGTTCAGAATGTGGGAACAGCCATCGCTACTTATGAAGCGGTTCGTTACAAGAAACCCCTAATTGAAAGAATAATCACCGTAACCGGTCGAATAGTAAACAACCCCAAAAATCTGCAAGCCCGGATTGGGACGATGTTCAATGAGCTACTCGATTACTGTGAAGGGACAAGCGAGGATATCGCCAAGATCATCTCCGGTGGTCCGATGATGGGTTATGCCATTTCGACTCTCAATACACCAATGGCCAAAGGGAGTTCCGGGCTGATCCTCTTCGACATTAACGAAGCGCAGAAGCGTAATGAGCAAACCTGTATCAGATGCTGCAGTTGTGTTGATGTCTGCCCGATGAATCTCATGCCAAGCATGATCGTCTCCAGTGTCAAACATGAAGATTGGGAATCTGCCCGTCATGCCGGAGTGATAGATTGCATCAAGTGTGGCTGTTGTGCTTATGTGTGTCCGGCACATATCAAGATGATCCAGTGGATCGATATTGGAAAAAACAAGATAATTGAAATAGAAAGAAAAAAGAAAGAGAAGCAGTCATGACAAGTGATCAAGTAATAAAAAAAGATGAGGGAAAGAGCAACCCGATAATTTATGCCGTCTCTGCCTCCCCCCATATTCATCAACCGGTATCGGTTAAGAAGGTGATGTGGAACGTGGTATTGGCCCTGATGCCGGCTCTGATTGTGGCGATATTGCTCTTTGGTATATCAGCATTGACTCTGACAATCTACGGAGTCATCGCTGCCGTCCTGACAGAAGCTATTATCCAGAAATTGCGCAAGAAAGAAGTGACCATTACCGATGGTAGTGCTGTGATCACCGGGATCCTGGTTGCTTTTAATCTTCATGCTGCAGCACCCTGGTGGGTTCCGGTCCTTGGCTCAGTATTTGCCATCGCGATCGGTAAGCACGTATTTGGTGGTCTGGGACATAATCCTCTGAATCCGGCTCTTTTAGGAAGGGTATTTCTGGTAGTTTCCTGGCCTACTTTAACCACTGCCGGTTGGCCCAGAAATGCTTTTGGAGCGATCAGTGGGATTTCGAGTAATATCAGCAATATTCCACTGGTTAACAATCTTGT
>CAZSVG010000052.1:0-7013 GCA_964610195.1 uncultured Candidatus Cloacimonadota bacterium
TACTGTCACGATTGATCTTATCATAAATCTTCCGGAAAAAAAGAATCATTTTCTTCATCATTCTCCCCTATTCATAAGAAAGGCATTTTACCGGATCAAGATTACTGGCTTTTACCGCAGGAAAAATACCGAAAGTTAGCCCTAAAATCGCGGCAATAATAAGTGAGACGATGACCATGGACGTTCCGCCGGTCATCCTGACCCCGATATAATCTCCCACCAGATTGAGTATTGACAACCCGATTATTATTCCTATAATTCCACCGGATGTTGTTATGATCAAAGTTTGAATTATGAACTGGATAAATATATCTAACCTTCTCGCTCCCACTGCCATTCTGATTCCGATCTCTCTCGTTCTTTCGTGAACTGTGGCCATCATGATATTCATAATGACTATGCCACCGACTAGCAGAGAGATCAGACTGATGACCATAAAGATGACCCGAAAGACTACCGTTCCGGCAGCCATCTGATCAGCACTCTCTTTGGCCGAACTGACAAAAAATACCGGCTCTCCACCCCGTAAGTTGAGCAGAATGGATTCGATTTTTTCTCTTAGCTCTACGGTCTGAGAGACATCTGCAGCTTTTACCGTGATATTTTCAATCCGGTCTTCAGCAGATAATTTATAGATCATGGTACTTATCGGAACGAAAGCCCGCCGATTGAGATACTCCAGCATATTACCTGTTCCGACAGTAGTCTGAGGCTGAAAAGATCTCCTCTCCATAACCCCGATAACCTGTAGTCTTCGCCCCTGATATGTTACATACTGACCAAGAGCCTGTCGGTTACCAAATAACTCCTGTCTGATTGTATGCCCGATGACGATAACATCATTCATGTTGTTGATATCGATACTGGTTATGAACCGCCCTTCAGCAACATTCCATTCTTCTATTTTAGGGTATTCCGGGATTACCCCGGCCAGGTTGCCCCGAAAGATCGATTTCTCAAAAGAGATTAAACCCCAACTGAAGAGATGTGGGGTTATGTATTCAGCTTCCGGGATTAGACTCCTCAATAGATTATACTCCCGAAGGTTAAGGGAAGTTCTCAAATTACGCGGGTTTTCATACTCCCAGTCTCTGCTGATGTCAATTCTGGTCAGACCGCCACGTTCCATCATCCAGGAGAGGGTAGAATCCTGGACCCCCTTAACCAGAGATTGGACAACTATGATCGAGACAGTTCCCAGAACTATACTGAAGATGGTAATGAAAGCTCTGATTTTGCGGGACCAGAAGTCGGAGAAACCTACGATAATACTTTCTTTAAGTGAGAGAGCCATTTTTTTCTATCTTTCCGTCTATGATCTTGATGATCCTATTGGCCCGGCTGGCGACATTATGGTCATGAGTAACTACGATGATCGTGTTCCCGGATTTATGTAATTCGCTGATGATGGTTAAAATGTCATTTCCAGATGTAGAATCAAGATTACCAGTCGGTTCGTCAGCAAGAATAATTGCCGGGTTGGTAACCAAAGCTCTGGCAATGGCAACTCTCTGTCTCTGACCTCCGGAAAGTTCTGATGGTCTGTGCTTTAATCTATCGCCCAAACCAACTTCTTCGAGAACAGCGATAGATCTTTTAAGGCGTTCTCTGCTTTTCACCCCGGCATAAATCAAGGGAATTTCGACATTTTTCTGAATGTTCAGATGAGGAAGCAAATTAAAAGTCTGAAAAACAAAACCTACCTTGCGATTGCGGATAGATGCCAGACGGGCTTTACTTAGATGGCTGACCTGTTCCCCATCAAGAAAATAATCACCGGAAGTAGGTGTATCCAAACACCCCATAATATGCATCAAAGTAGATTTACCCGAACCGGAAGGTCCCATGATTGATACAAATTCTCCTTTGCTGATTGTCATGTCAACACCATTCAATGCCCGGACTTTGACTTTTCCCAGGGGATAATCCTTTATCAAAGATGCTGTTACAATTAGGTCTTCATTCATACAGACTCCTGAATTACAAAAATATCCGACGTCCTTTTTTGGCAAACATATTTTCTCGAGTCGCTCCCTTTTTAACTCAATGCTCTGAGAGATACTCTGGTTACCCCCTGATCATCTGTCAACGGTAGAACAGAGGAGAACTGTTTGATATAAAGGCGTTTTGATCTATGGAGTGAACGGGATGTAAAAATAGTTAACACCCTGATGAGTAAAAATAACTTGCTAATTATGTAGGGTTATTTTTAATGTATTTGAAAAACTAAGGAATATCGCTTAACATCGAGAGTAACTATAAAATTGAATAGCTGGATGGTTATGGCATGGAAATTGCAATGTTATCGGAATATAAACAAGGGGGTTGTAATGAATAATAACAGAGTTTCAAGAATATTATTCTTGTTGCTTGTGCTGGTTGCTTTCTCTGGCCTGATGGCTGCAGATACAATCGAAACTTTATCAATAACGAAACTTCAGAGCAAATTTTTAAACAATGATCTTTCAAATATCGAATGTAATCTATCGGCTGATCCGAACCCTTTTGATTACTTTACGATTATAACAACTGAAGTTGCCGAGTCAGTATCGGGAACTATTACTATTAAAGACCGTTACGGTTCTGTTGTCAAAGATCTATATAGTGGTTTTTTTAAACAGGGGGATAACCGGGTTGTATGGTATGGTGACGATAATGAGGGGATATCATTATCACCGGGAAGTTATCAGTGTGAGTTGGTTTTGGGTGGCCGTTATACTTCCAGAACAATCATTCTAATTCTGAAATAAAAATGTCATAAACATAATAATTCAGATTATCATAGACTGTTGACAATGTAGTAATCAATTGTTTACAGTAACTTTTTCAACTCCCTTCTCAGAAGGGAGTTTTTTTTCTCTCTGCCGGGTGCCCGCTTTAAAGAGCTACTTCGCACAAAAAAATAGCTGTTCAGACTTGCTAACTCATACTCTACAAAATAAATAATAGACAAGCCCCGAGGATTGAAATGACGATAATTCTTGACAACTTTGACGGCGTTTAAAAGTATCAGATATCAAATTAATGATAAGGAGTAGTATTATGAAAAGTTTTCTAAAACTTATTACCATAGGGTTAGTTTTGGCTACTTTAATTCTTGCAGCCTGTTCAACTCCACCTCAACCAGTATCCCAGGAGCAGTATCAAACTGCATATAGGGAAGCTGTTGAAGCTGAAGCTACTGCAGACAGCAATCTCCAGGAGAAGAAGGCTTTGGAAGCTGAATTAGCTCGGAAAGAAGCAGAATTGAGAAGTCTCAAAGATTACGAGAGAGAATTAGGGTTTTAAGAGGGAGGTAAAGAATGAGACACTTAATAATTATCGGACTAGTCGCACTATTATTATTACCTGTAATTTTAATGGCAAATTTTACTTATCTGAGTGAAGATGAATATCGAAGCTTAAGTCGCAAAGAAAGAAATATCTATATAGCAAACCTAGAGCAGGAATATCTGAATTTACAACAGAGAAAAGCTGAAGGTATTGCAGTTAACGAACAATATCTAATAGAAATAGCCGCTTTAAGAGCCCGGATAGCTGAAATTGATGCCGAATACGAAGTGGTCTATAATAGAATTCTGGTCAACCTGGGTGTTACCAGAGATGAAGTTGCTGCGGCCAGAAGAAGACTGGAAGAATATAATCGTCAGGTTGATAACTGGAACAGAATGTCCGATACCGAACTCTGGAACCAGGCTACAGCTATTCGACAGACCATCAATGAATATGAAGCATTCAAACAAACCAATGTATCGAAAGCTCCGGATTTCAGAAACACTATTGTTGAACTGAATCGTAAAATAGTTAATCTGGAAGCAAATCTTGATAGAGTACGTCCAAAGTATTATGAAGATAATTATACTGTAGTTAGAGGTGATTATCTGGCTAAAATAGCCGGCTACAGTTTTATTTATGATGATGCATCAAAATGGGGGATTATCTACAGGGCAAACCGTGACCAGATTAAAGATCCTAACCTGATCTATGTTGATCAGGTTTTAAAGATTCCTCGTGGCTTACCGGATACATGGAAAGTATACAATGGCGAGAGCTTATGGCGAATAGCTTCCTATCCTGAGGTTTATGGGAAAGGTCTTGAATGGCCCAAGATCTATCGTGAGAATAGAGATCAAATATCCAATCCTGATATAATTCATCCGAATCAGATATTACGAATTCCCAGAAACTAATAATTGAATGTTAATGTTTTTAAAGAGGAAGCCTCTGCATATCAGGGGCTTCCCTTCTTTTATCTACAATATAAAAAAGAGAAAATATATTGAAACATAGCTGGATTTTTCTTATCCTGATCTGCTGTATCCTGATCTCCTACCTATACTTTGCCTTTCTGAGAAACAGTTATGATGTTCTCGGATTCAATTATAAAGTTGGTCAGATAGCTGATCGTGATGTTATCGCTCCGTTCACCTTTTCTGTTTATAAAAGTCCGGAAACTATCGAAAAAGAGCAGGAACGGCTCGATGGGATGATTGAGCCTATCTACCGGATCTCTGATGAAGTCAATTACCGGATTTTTCAGCAAATAAATCTCTTCATGGGTGTTCTGTCAGGAATTGAACAGAGTAATTTTGCCCAGATCAATACCAACCTAAGCCGCCAGTTAGGTTTCACTCTTACTGAAGAGATGCTCACTCTGCTGCTTGATCAAAACAAGCGCATTCAACTCATCGACCATTTAACCAGATCATTCAACAGTATCCTGACTATCGGGATTTATGGAAGCGATATAGAGCAGACCACTATTCAAATTGTCAATAATGGCGAATTAAGAAGATCCAATCTGGAAAGCTTATATAGTATTGATAAGACTTACACCACAGTGATTAGCGAGATTACTGATCCGCGGATGAAAGCCATATTACAAAGAATTCTATCCCATTTTATTGAAAATAATATTGTTCTCGATACCGAAAGAATGAACAGATTAAGGCAGGAAGCGTATCAGACAATTGATCCGATTCTGACAGAGGTGCTGGAGAACGAAGAAATTATCAGGAAAAACCGTCGTATTTCCGAGACGGATATGAGAAAATTGGACGCTCTGGCGACAGCATATAGAGATTATGTAACCGAAAGTGAATTGCCTGAATTATTACTCTCTACTATTGCCTATTTTCTCCTTTCTGTTCTGTTGCTATTTTCCGGATATCTGATCTTCAGAACTTACATCAAGGAACATTATCAGGATACAAGACATACTGTAATATATACTCTACTGATATTATTAACCACTATTCTCGCTTTTTTTGTGGCTATCTTTCCTGCTCTTCACACCATGATCTTACCCTTCAGTATGGCAGTTTTGATCTTTGCTCTGATCTTTACCCCCCTGGGTGGGATATTATTCAGCATGATCAGTTATATTCTGATCCTCCCGTTTTTCAACTGGAATGTGATCGATACTTCGATCATCTTCCTGACAACGATACTGATTATGGTCATCATGACCAGGATGAAAGATAATCATGACTTTATCCCTCTTTCGATCTACATCCTCTTTTCCTTTATGATTACTGCTTCTGTTATTGCATTGCTGATCCCGATTCCCAGAGATGATTATCTATTGTATGTTCTTTATGGTATCATTTCGTGTGCCATATCTATAGCCGGGATGGTCCTGCTCTCCCCCATTATCGAGAAACGGTTGAATCTGGCAACAAAGATGATATTATTAGAATTACTCGATACCAACAACCCTATCCTGAAGCGAATGGCCATGGAAGCTCCCGGTACTTTTCATCACTCCATTACGGTTGGAGTATTAGCCGAAAGTGCTGCCGAAGCCATCGGTGCCAATCCTTTACTTGCTCGTGTAGGAAGCTATTATCACGATATAGGCAAACTTGAAAATCCGGATATCTTTATTGAAAATAATAGTGAAGCAACAGCTTTGCACGACAAAATGGAGATTTATGAGAGCGTTGCCAATATCAAAAACCATGTTCTGGAAGGGTTAAGTCTGGCCAAGAAATACAAGCTTCCCCAACAGGTAGTCGATATTATTAAACAGCATCACGGAGATAATAAAGTGGGGTACTTTTACAACAAGGCAAAAGAGAGTAATAAGCCGATCGAAGATGAAAGTGTTTACCATTATTATGGACCAAGACCACAGACAAAAGAAGCTGCCTTGGTGATGATCGCCGATATTGTAGAATCAACAGCCAAAGCACAGATGCATCAACATACCGAGGAATCATTAAAAAAGATTGTCAATGATACTATCCAGCGTTTGATTATTGAGGGACAATTATCAGAAACTCCTATCACTCTTCGAGAACTGGAAACCACAAAAAGTTACATGTTACCCATTATTATCGGTATATACAGGAAAAGAATTGAGTATCCCGCATATCAACCTGACCAATAACACTCTCTATTCAGTTGACAGGATAATCTTGACAAAACTTCTTGATTCAGTCAGTCAATATGAAAAAGAACTGACCGGAAAGGAGATCAGCATCTATCTCGTCGATAATCAGGAAATCAACAAGTTGAACAAGCGATATTTCGGAAGAGATGAGATAACTGATATCCTGACCTTTAATAGTGAGTTCAAAGAATTACCTTATTTGGGTGAGATAATTATTAATCTTGAGAGGATCATGAAAGAGGAAGAAAACGAACCACTCGAACAATTGAGCAGGCTTATTATCCATGGAATTTTGCATCTTCTCGGTTATGATCATATCAATACCCGGGAGAAGCATAAGATGACGACCAGAGAATCTTTTCTCATCAAAAAGATCATGGCAAAGGGTGAATAAATAGATGGGTAATGATTACAATTATCTCTATATTGTTGTTTTTCTGCTGCTCTCAGCATTTTTTTCCGGTTCCGAAACAGCATTTTTCTCGATAGGAAAGATCCAGCAAAAGAAGCTGGAAATGCAATCCGATTCAGCTTCAAGGAGAATCTTACGACTTCTGAGTAAACCAAGACAACTGCTGATCACCATTCTTTTGGGTAATACTGTGGTAAATGTGGTAGC
>CAZSVG010000053.1:0-6953 GCA_964610195.1 uncultured Candidatus Cloacimonadota bacterium
TAATGTCCCTCTCTGGTTTCATGAGGGGATGGCTGTCTTCTTTTCCAGAGATCTCTCTTTCGAAAGGGAACTTCTCTATGCCCGGGATTATCTGCTCGGCAATAGCCTGACTCTCAATGAGATGAGCAGAGAATATCCTGCCAATCGGGTTCGCTGGGAATCATTCTATGCCAAATCTGGCCTGGCAGTCAAATACCTTTACACCAGACATCGGGAAGAGTTTTATTCTCTCTGGGAATATACCGACTCCCCCTCGAATTTCTACCTCTCTTTCTTCAAAGCTTTTAATCTGACTCCCCGTCAGTTCTCCACTTTGCTGGAAGAGCATCTGAAAAGAAGATTCCGGATCGAGATGCTTCTCGCTTTCTCCGGGATAGTCTGGGGAGTTTTGCCCTTTATCCTGCTTCTCGCCTGGTTGAGGAAAAAATGGTTGAATAGAAAAATCAAATTAGCCTGGGAAACACCACCCCCACAAGAAGAATCTGATCCTGCCCTGCCATCAGATAGAAAAGATAGCTCCGATTAATAGCTATTAACATTCCAGATTCTTGTCAATCGAGGATCTACTATTTTCAGAACACCCCAATCTCAAATCTTTACTCTTCTTTTGTAGACTTTTCTCCTCTTCGCCCCCTCTCCCTCTCGTTTATTCACTCCTCAATCTGTGGCCAGATATCTATCAGTTCTTTCTTCTCATTCCCCTTTGATCCTCACTTCTCCCAGGTAAAGATTCTGTCGAGGATACTATCCGGTAGAATTTCTTCATCTGACTGACCGGTTCACTGAATTCATTAAAAATGACAACCGCGATTTCACTTCCCCAATTATCCAGATAGGGATCATCAGAGGCATAGATCTTGTAAGAATTGGCACCTGTAACCGCATCCCATTCCAGATAGAGAGTTCCACCGGCAATCCAGATCAGCACATTTGTTGGAGCAGATAACTCTCCCGGTTCAGCTATTCCCAGATAATAACCTGGAAGCAAGGTATAACTACTGCTACTTGCCTCTTCTCCCGTAATGATCCCGAAGACGCTCCCCTGCAGGATATAGTTAGCTGAGGAGGGGGCATTACTGATGGAAGTCCCGCTTGATAAAGTGTTAGCTTTCAGGATATAGTTCTCACTGGTGGGATTAGTTGCCAGAATTGTTATTGTAAACAAAACAAGCAAAATATTCATTAACAGGTATATGACTATCTTTTTCATCTTTTTTCTCCCTTCGATTTACCTGTTTTCCAGGATAATTATTCTCTGTAGTAACTCTTCGATCTGCTTCTGCTGTTCTTTTATTGCTTCTACCAGCACTGGGATAAGAGCAGTGTATTCCATGGAATAGATGTCGTTGATCTCGTCATAGCGGACAGATTCGGGAACAATATCCTCCACATCCTGAGCAATGAAACCAAGATTAAGGTTCTTGTCGTAGTCATTCCAGCGGAAACGGATACCATTAAGCCGGAGAATTTTAGCCAGATTATCCTCTTCCTGCAAGCTTTCGATCTCTTTCTTCAGTTTTCTATCGGAGTAATTCGTCCATGCCATATTTCCACCGATCTGTGCTGCTCCTGAGATACGGAAGGTATTTGCTGCAACATCAGGTCCCGCACCTGTACCACTCAAATGAATCGCGAATGAGTAATCACCTGATGCTCTGGACGAATAACCCATTGCTGTCGAAAAAATTCCGCTGGCTACTGCATACGACCCTATTGCTATGGAATGGTCACCGCTTGCTGTTGTTGCTACCCCCATTGCCGTGGAATAGTTTCCGCTGGCTGATGAAGAAAAACCCATTGCTGTGGAAGCATATCCATAGGCACTTGTGTTCAAACCAAATGCTGTTGAATAAGCTCCGATGTAATTGTTATCCCAATGAACTCCTGTAACTCTTCCGGCTCTGAAGGCAGCCTTGCGGGGATAGAAAAACATTTTTGTTTGAGTAACAGATACAGGCAATTCAGGTCCCGAATCAAAAGAACCCGTAGTCATAAAAATCCCCTCATTGACATGCAGTTTCGTACCCGGAGTTGCAGTTCCTATACCTACCGATCCGGTTCTACCAATATCCCCTGTTGAATCGGTATCACCGCTCCAGGTCGGATCTGACTCCAGGACATTTAGGGCATAGGGAGCACTGGCTATCCTGATCCGCGGGGTCATTTCAGGATCTTCTCCGACATTCAGAGCCAACCATCTCTCATCCACTTCGAAGTATGATTCTGTAAGAGGGACTTCTTCACCCAGATTCACCTGAAAGAGACCATCCGTAATAAGCACGGATCTGTCTTCCACCCAGAGAGATACACCTCCAGTCGCTGTATCATAGATAGAAAAAATTATATCAATGGAACCATTTAAAGGGTTTCCAGAAATATCGGTCAATCTTCCCTGAAATGAGATCAGATCGGGGATATTCCCCGTTCTGCTAAACTCCTGAGCAGAAAACTGTCCGAATAACAACAAAGTACTTAAAAGGCCCAATGTAACTAAAAAAAACTTCTTCATATATTCTCCCAATAGGAATCTTCTTAATTGCTGATCATTAATTTAAGCTTTTCTAATTCTTTTTCCAGAGAGACAATTCTCTCTTCTTGCCTTTGATTAATCTCACTAAGTTCCTGTATCGCCTTGACCAGCGGTACTACAAATTCACCATATCTCAATCCATATAGATCATTCTCATTCTTGGGGGGATCAACCCCACTAAAATCATAACCGACCTCCCGGGCAGCAGCTTCCACCTCCTGAGCGATAAAGCCGGAATAACGAATGGCCCCTTTTTGATCTCTACTCTGTAATATCTCGATATCGGGTGTAGATATAAATGTATTCCCCTCTTCATCAACGTTGCGATCCTCTTCCAGAAAAGAAGCTAAACCGTTGACATCAAGCTGATAGGTTATTGGTCTTAACCTGGTTATGAACTCCAGACCGACGACATCTTCCTGCAAGTTTCTCTGATATCGACCGGGTGTGAGAACAGTCCAGCCGGCATAACCACCGATAGAGGTGATAGCTGTATTTCCGATCCGAACCTGATTGCTGGCGGTTGGTCGGGCTTCAACCCCAAATCCGGAAACATTAACTAGATTATCTATAGTAGACCAGCTATTGAATCCCACAAAAGTACTATAATTATTGTCGGTCCTCCAATACCCTGCATAATTACCTAAAGCGGAATTTCCAAATCCACTTATATTTGAAAATAGAGAGAATTGACCAAGAGCAGTATTTTCATTGCCAGTTGTGTTATCATGCATTGCCTGGTAACCAAAGGCATTATTAATACTTCCTGTAGTATTAGAAGTAAGTGCCATATATCCAACAGCAGTGTTACTAGCTCCTGTGGTGTTTTCCAATAGTGCTTGATGCCCAACAGCTGTATTAGCCCAGTATTGATTGTTTTTTAGTGCCATGTAACCAATAGCTGTATTCGCAGTAGTACCTGTAGCAGCATATAGAGCCTGTTCACCGATCGCAGTATTCTTGTGACCGCTGGAATTGAAATACATGGCATAGAATCCTATTGCGGTGTTTTGGTAACCGGTTGTATTGAGAGCAAGTGCCCGATTGCCCTGAGCAGTATTTTTATAGCCGGTAGTGTTGTTAAGCAAAGCCTGATAACCAACGGCAGTGTTATCATATCCTGTGGTATTGAAATGTAGTGCCTGATATCCAAAGGCTGAGCTGGTCGATATTGCCCCGGTACCTCTCCCAATTGTCAAACCATTGATCAGAGCATCTCCATTTTCGACCTGAAGCCTGGCTGTAGGTGTAGTTGTCCCAATCCCGACATTACCAGTCCTGCCGATATTTCCAGTGGTATCTGCTTCTCCCGACCAGGAAGGATCGGTTTCAATGTAATAAACCGGCTGCCAACTGGCTGTACCCATAAAATCTGAGGTTAGTACTTTCCCTGTTCCTGGATATCCCCCTCTGATCCTTATCTGTCCGTCAACATCGAGCTTCTGGGTAGGGGTGATGTTTCCGATCCCGACACTCCCGTTATGATCAATAGTCATCCGGGTAAAATTAGCCACTGTGTCGTTCGCTCTCGTTGAAAACTCGATCCGGGAACCTGTTCCGGTTGGAGTCCAATTCTGAGTTGCTGCTACCTTTATCCAGGCACCGGATGCGAACTCCGTTCCGTCATGACCCCGGAAGAGCAACCAGCTAATGGCGTCATTGTTCTGAATGGCAAGAGGAGACCCTTCGATCCCTCTGGCAAAGTTGTAATAGAGAGCTGATCCGGCATTACTGTTATTAATATAGCTTGTTATCCCGATCCTCCCTATCTGAGATGATTTACTGACATGTAATGTGTATTGTGGATTGGTAGTGCCGATCCCTACATTACCTGTCCTTCCGATATCTCCTGTTTGGTTGGCACTACCACTCCAGGTTGGATCATCCTCGACAGCATCGAGAGCATAGGCTACACTAGTAATTCTGATCCGGGGGTTCATTTCACTGTCTGTACCAACCTTAATACCGAGCCAGCGGGTTTGGGCAGCAAAATAAGACTCTGTGAGAGGATTGATCTCTCCCAGATTCAGTTGAAACAAACCATTGGAAACCGAAACAGTCCGGTCTTCCGTCCAGAGAGCAGTCCCACCGGTATCTGAACTATAAACAGAAAATCTGACCGGCAATTGATTAGATATCGGATTGCCGTTACTATCGGTCAATCTCCCCTGAAAGGAGATCAGATCTGGGATATTACCGGTTCTGCTATACTCAAGAGCAGTAAATTGTCCGAATAATAAAAAAGTGCTTAGAAGGCCTAATGTAACTAATAAATACTTCTTCATATATCCTCCAAGATATATTCTATTTACAGTATTAATGAATCAGATTGTCTATGCTTGGTGAAATCTATTGATACTTCAATTTTACATGAAAGAACGTCAAAAATGAAAACAACAAGCCTCTGCCCATCTTAACCTCGATTAAAACTAAAAACCTTGTTAATGAGCCCAAAATTACCCCTGAGATCAATTACTCAGAAAACTTTTTCGGTTTTTCTTGGTTAAACTACTTTTAGAAGGATCCCGTTTGTATGGATAACCACTTAATTAACTAAAATCAAAGAACGAAGGCTAATAAAACAACACTAGTCTATATTATTATATGAAAAACTAATATTATTTTGTCAATATAAATTTACCGGTTTCTCGATATTTAGTTTGTTATGTAACATGAATTTACTGTGAGCCAGAGAGGTAGATACTATTATAATTAATGAAAGTAATTCCATCAAACTTGTGACAATATCAAGAGATTCTGGTTTCCGTTCATTTTTCTCTCTCCCATCATGTTCGAGCCCCTGTTCTGATATCATTTCAGAAAAAGAGCTTTACAAGAGAGGCAAGATCATTTTCCTAATAAAAAATTTCCTGAAGAGGGACGGATGAAAGAGTTTACCGATTTATGGAGTATCGTCGAAAGATTGAGGGATCCGGTTGATGGTTGCCCCTGGGATATCAAGCAGACCCCTCAGTCTTTGATCCCCAATTTTATTGAGGAATTATATGAAACCATCGAAGCAATAGAGAGCAACGATGCCGTTCACCTGAAAGAGGAATTGGGAGATCTGTTGCTCCATATCCTGATGCAAGCACGGATAGCGAAAGAGCATCAGCTTTTCACTCTGGAAGATGTGCTGGTCAGCATCACCAGGAAGCTGGTAAGCCGTCATCCCCATGTCTTTGATAGGGGAGATGACGAACAGAGGATCCCTGCCGAGCAGGTCAAGACCAATTGGGAGCGGATCAAGCACCATGAGAAGCGGGAAACCAGGAAATCAATCCTGGAAGGGATCCCGAAGAGTATGCCGGCTTTGATCTATGCTCAGAGAATGCAGGAGAAAGCAGCTTCGGTCGGCTTTGATTGGCGAGATCCGCAAGAGGTTCTTGACAAAATAGATGAAGAAATAAGAGAATTGAAAGCGAGTGAGCAGGAGAATGATCCGGAGCGAATTATCGAGGAATTGGGAGATCTGCTCTTTTCAGTGGTCAACTATGCCCGTAAGAGCGGGATAGATTCCGAAGCAGCTTTGAAAAGAGCTGCAGCGAAGTTCAGAAAACGGTTTCAGGCAATTGAAAATTATCACCGGGACCGGAATGAAAATATATATGACAGTTCAATGGAGAAATTAGATGATCTTTGGGAAACAGCAAAAAAAGATATTTAAATACCCGAATCTGCTGATCAAACTCTATTTTTCAATAGGTTCAGTACTTCTCTTTATTTTCTTTATATTTTATACCAACTCCCTGCTCAGGAGTTTCCGTTCTGAAGCTCAGGTAGTTCCCAATCTCTTTGCCCGTTTCTTCAGCTATTCAGCTGAGGATGACTGGGAAAGCCTGCTCAGCCAGTATGTCTTTGAAGAGATCATAACAAATATCGACTATCCGATCATTCTGACCGATGTCCATAAAACCCCCCTCTACTGGAAAAATATCGGTATCGATGAGGGAATCAGGTTTCATGATCTTCCCCCTCTTGATCAGGAAAATCTGCTCCGTAATCTGAGAAAGATGGAGAGTGACCGCAATATCATTCCTCTGTATTACACAACGCCGAACGACAGCATCATCAACTATGCTTTCTACAGTGAAACGAAAGCAATGCGGCAGTTACGGCTTATGCCCTACATCGAAGCTCTCTTTGTCCTCCTCTTTGTCATCTTCGGGGTTTATGCCATTTTCTTCTTCAAGCGGAACGAAAAGGATATCCTCTGGGTCGGCATGGCCAAGGAGATGGCTCATCAGCTCGGGACTCCGATCTCATCGCTCCTCGGTTGGATAGATGTCCTCACCAACAGGCCGGAATGTAACGCCAAAGATTCCGATTTCAATAAATTGCTCCAGTTCATGGAGAATGATGTTGAGCAGCTACGCAAAGTAGCCCATCGTTTTGGCAAGATCGGTTCCGATATAGAACTGAA
>CAZSVG010000054.1:0-6943 GCA_964610195.1 uncultured Candidatus Cloacimonadota bacterium
ATTACGAATCCGTCATTCCGAATACAGAAGGGGCTGATGAGCATAGCTTCCAATATTCTACCCGGTGCAGTTTTTCTTGATAGAGACGGCACTATAAATCAGGATAATGGTTATATCAGCCACCCTGAAGATTTTAATATCTACCCCTTCACCGGACAAGCGATCAAAATATTGAATGATCTCGGATTACTTGTTTTTATTGTTACCAATCAATCCGGGATTGCCAGGGGATTCTATTCTTTTGAGGATCTTGATAAAATCCATACCAAGATGAATCAGCAACTTGCTGCTCATAGTGCAACGATAGATGATATCTTCATCTCCCCCTATTATCATGAAGGGAATGTCGAACCCTTCAATGTAGCACATATCGACCGTAAACCGAATCTTGGACTCTTCTATAAAGCGATAAAGAAACACCCTTTTGCCATTAAGAACTCCTTTATGATCGGGGACAGATACACTGATATTGAGTTCGGTAAAAGAGCCGGACTGAAAACTTTTCTTGTTCTGACCGGTGATGGAGAGAAAGAGTTTTTGTATCATCGGAACGATTGGATATCCAAACCGGATTTCATTGTCAAAGATCTGCTGGCTGCAGCTAAACTGATCAAGAAACTACTTGGAAAATAGATATTATAGGGTGATGAGATATCCGCTTAATGGCCTCTTTTCTCTACACAATTAATACTACTCTGCTTGCTTATTTTAACAAGATCATCTTCCGGGATATCGTTCTATCAGAAGCAACTAATTGACAGAAATATATTCCAGATGCCATTATTCTTCCCCTATCATCTCTTCCGTCCCAGATAATACGGTTTTCGCCTTTTTCTTTTTTCTCATTAACGAGTATTCTGATCTGTTGTCCCTTGATATTGTAAATAGTTAGCTTCACATCCCCCCTCTGAGGAAGAGAGAACTCGATTATTGTCTCCGGATTGAATGGATTGGGATAATTATAAAGAGACAGAGGAATGTCGGGAGTTATGAAGAATTCATCTGCTGATAGGGCATCTTCCCGGATGAATGGATAACCATCATTGATCGTATGATCGGTGTCTAAATCCCAGATTTGCTGAAAATTCCAATTCAAATAGGTGCTGGAATCGTGAGGATAGGTCATCTGTTCAGTTGTTCTGCCAGATCCTCCGGCACTCTCTGTCTGCCCTGAGGTTTCCATATCCCAGTAACTTCTAACGATTTCTGTTTGCCAATAACTGTATCCCGCCAATCCGCCAACATCATTCTGACCAAGAACGAGACCTGTACAATATGAATTTATGATCTCAGATGAATTTATATATTGTCCAACCAAACCACCTACCTTTTCTACTCCGGTCACCGGACTCATACTATAGCTATTCATGAGTGTCGCATTGGTCATAGTTCCGGCTAACCCACCAATTGATGTATCTCCGTTTACTGATCCGGTGCAATAGCTGTTATAAATTGATGAATAATGGTTAATGCCACATAAACCACCGACTGACACAATACCTGTAACATCACCGGTACTGAAGCTATTGCTGATCGTTGAGGTTTGAGAATTCCCCCCTGCTAAACCCCCTGTATAATTATAACTCCCAATGACTTGACCGGTACTATAGCAACCAATAATAGTACTACTCCAAATATTTATTCCGACTAATCCTCCGACATTATTGTGCTTACCTGTAACATTGCTGGAACTAAAACTGTTTTTAACCGAGGAATAACCGGTATTTCTCCCGATCAATCCTCCGATATATACATGGTCACCTTGAACAGAACCAGAACTCTGACACCCATCTATCAGGGAATCATGAGTATTCAATCCTACCAGTCCCCCAACATCTCTGTACCCAGTTATCGAACCTGATACCTGACAATCTCTTACTTCAGAATTTATATTAATCCCGATCAAGCCACCGACCTGTTCATTACCGCTAATTTCAATATTAGTAATGCTTAATCCCTCAATGATCGCTCCTACTACATAACCGAATAATCCGAGATCACTTCGATCATTAAGATCTAGATGAATGTTATCGATTAGCTTTCCGTTACCCTGAAAATGTCCGGTAAAATATGGGACATAAAACCCTGCCATATTGGAGAAATCGAGATTATCGATAAGCATGAACGAAAGATCAGGAAATTGACCGAAAGCAAGAAGAGCTTGAAATTCCTCGTTTGAATTGATCAGATAATTCTCTCCGTCAGATAAGAGATAGTCATCAATTTCTAAATACAGGTCATTGTTTAACCAGGAGTTAAACATATCACTACTTATTGCCCCTATTGTTAAATGGTGCGCCCCGTTGATGAGAGACTCTTCATAATCATAGTAGCTATTGGTAAGATTAGCTAAATTAACCGCTCCGACCAATCCTCCGAACCTATTATTTCCTGTGACAATGGCTAGGCTGTAACTATTATTGATATAAGAATTCCAGGAATTAAATCCGACAAGCCCCCCAACCCGATAATTGCCATTAACCATACCTGTGCTATAAGAGTAGTTTACTTCTGAATCGTAAGCATTTGAACCAACTAAACCACCAACAGAATTGTTACCATTAACAATTCCACTACTATTACAATTTCGAATCGATGAATTATTATTACTAATGCCAACAAGTGCTCCAATGTCATTATATCCAGTAACTTCTATATCAATCAACGACAGATCCTTAATTATCGCTCCCTCTATTGACCCGAATAACCCGATTTGATCAGTAGCCGGACGATTGATATACAATCCTACGATCTCATACCCCATACCATCGTATCTTCCCCTGAAAGGTTGATAGTCTGGCTCAGGAAACTCAGAATACACTCCGATTGGTAACCAACCTCTCCCCTGGAACCAATTTACTGTTTCATAAGCATCAATATCCGCAGTTTGAATATAACATAATTCCCACCGAGTGGAACTCTCGGCAATCCAATAGAGATTACCCAGTGAAGATATGTGGTAGGGATTATTTTCGGTCCCATTCCCTGCTGAGGGTGGAATGGCAACCTGCGCATTAAGACAGGATACGCCTATCAGTAATGTCAGTAAGATAATTGAGGCTCTTATCATTACCCCTCCCCGATTAGGATCTATTATTAGATCCCAAAGACAAAGAAGATTTAAGTTTAATTGTCAAGCGGTAAATTTTACTTCTCGGGTTAATTAATGATAAATTGAATTTTATCAGGAAAACATTCATTGTTAGCCTCAGATCAACCCGTTTGAATATCTTATACCTTTAGGGACTATGGGACTCGGCCAGGGCCGACTCCCATAGTCCCTAAAGGTTCATTATGGATATATTACCAACAGAGGATCATTACTCTGAAGTGATCCGGTTGGTTGATGAGAGTCTATCTCCTAAAGATTTATGGTCTTTTCAACGGAGATATTCTCCTCTTTTACGAGTTTTCTACTCTGATTAACGACCAATTCTCCGATCAAGCCAATTGAGAAAAACTGCAGTCCGACCATAATGAGAAGAATACTCAAGAAGAGAAGTGGTCTATTATATAGGGGCATCCCCCCAAAGAATTTCAGATAAGAGAGGTAAAGGCCGATCAGAACACCGATGATTGCGGAGAAGAACCCCAATCCCCCAAAGAGATAGAGAGGGCTGCGAATATAGTCGGTGATTAGTTTTACCGTTAAGAGATCAAAGAAACCACGAAAGAATCTCTCACTTCCGTATTTAGACTTACCGTGAATACGGGGACGATGCTCAACCGGTATTTCTGTCACTTTAAATCCTCTGGCTGCCGCCAGAACAGGAATATAACGATGTAACTCTCCATAAATATCAAGTTCTTTGACAACTTCTCGACGAAAAGCTTTGAAACCACAATTAAAATCATGGAGTCTGATCTTGAAAAAGAGAGAAGTAACCAGGTTGAAGAAACGGGAAGCGATTCTTTTCCCTAAGGGATCTCTTCGTCTCTTCTTCCAGCCGGTAACAAGATCAAAACCTTTGTTTAGCTTTTCAATAAATGCTGAGATCTCCTGAGGATTGTCCTGTAAATCACCGTCCATTGTAAAGATGATCTCTCCGGTAACCTTCGTGAATGCATAATTTAATGCTGCTGCTTTACCAAAATTGTTCCGAAACTTGATGATTTTGACCCGGGAGTCATTCTCTGCCAGGTTTCCCATAATTGCATAACTATTATCACTACTTCCGTCATCAATAAACAACAATTCCAGTTCATAATCTTTCGTTTGATTAACAACCTCGTTATAGAGTTGTTTAATGCTCTCAGATTCGTTAAACACCGGAATGACAAATGATAATTTCATAGTCCCTCCCTTAGATCAGTATACTGGAATAAATATGGAAGCAACAGACATTACAATGCCTGTTATAATAGGCATTTTCAGGTTATCATTAACCGGAAAATTTAACAATTCTGCCAGGGTTGCCGTAAAAGCTCCCACTAAAGCTATACCCGGGTGTAATCCAAAGATCAGAGCATAGGCAAAACATGAGACAAAGCAAGCAAGAGAACCTTCCAGGCTTTTAGGGGTCCCTTTTATCTTTCGATATCCATAACGAATTCCAAAAATAGCTGCTAATGTATCACCTATAGAAAGAAAAGATAGGGAAGCAAAAGCTATTTCACGAGGAAACAGGGCGATACAGAAGACCGTAGAGGTTAGGAGATAGGAAGCTCCGGTTAAATCAGCCATCTCGTGTTTTCGCATCATGATTCCAAAGATACGGTAAAAGATCTTTTTAAAAGATTTATTCTCTAATCTGACCAGTTCCAGAACTATGGCACCCAAAGCAAAAGGGAAAAAAATCAAAATAGCCAGCATCTTATTGTATCCAAGAATATAGCGATAGAAGAGGGGTAAAGCTATGGAACTGATGTGGATAGATTTACGGTATAGCTCTTTAACTTCTCTTCTTGTAAGAATTAACCCTTTAGCCATTCAGTCACTCTTTTAGGCTGGAATAAATAAACTCGGGAGCAGAGGAGTCCAGTATCAGAATAGGTAAACAATTCACATCCATGATATCGTCCCAGAGATTACTAAAAATTAATTTTACTTACTACAAATGCTTTTGCCATCTCAGCAACCAGCTTGGGATCACCTTTGATAACCTGTTTGAATAACTCGGTCAGTGAGAATTTATCGGGTGGGATATTATTGCACATTTGTGCTATTTTGTCCAATCTCTCATCAGAAGCATGAAGAACCTTCTCTTTGATGGAATACATGAACCTGTGTTTGGCCCCTAACAGACTCTCCCATTTTTGTGGATAAGGTTTCAGAGCTTTCATAGTACAATCGCCTTTCTTCAAGGCTTGTGCTGCAGTTTCTCCGGCAATCTTGCCTGCTATCATGGCCTGTTTGATCCCCCCTCCTGATATGGGATTTACCTGACGGGCGGCATCACCAACTAACATAAGATTGTCGGCTATTATCTTTGGTAATGTGGTTGTTATTGGTATTCCGGCATAGACAACGTAACTGATCGAAGCATTGGGAAACTCTTTTTCAACGAATTCGTCGAGATAATCCTGGGCTCTTTTCCGAGAAGCAAAATTACCGGCAATTCCAACTCCGACATTGGCCGAATTTTCTGATTTGGGGAAGACCCAGACATAACCACCGGGGGCTATTTTCGTACCGAAATAAAAAGTAATGACATTCTTTTTTATATTAATATTGTTTATCGTGTATTGAACGCTGGTTGAAATATCTTCCAGTTTTAGATCTGTTTTCAATCCAAACCATCTACCAACTCTTGATTCAATGCCGTCTGCTCCGATCAATATCCGGCATTTAACTTGATACTTACTACCCTGATGGGTATACAAGACTGTTACTGTCCCGTCACTATTTCTTTTTGCCCCGGTGACATTGGCTTTGGTCTTCATTATTACTCCCTTCTGACAGGCTAGGTCACAAAGAGCACTATCGAAGATCCGTCGTTCCAGAATCAAGCCCCTGACATCACTCTTCATTTCCAGGCAGCTACCATTGGGGGTGAAGAGTCTGGCAGTATCTATTTCTGTAGCAATCCATCTTTTATCGATCTCGATAAATGCTTCCAGACCACCACCGGAAATACCCTCAGCACAACGAACAGGTATACCTGGCTCTCGGTCTCTTTCCAACATCAAAACAGAAGCACCGTTTTCGGCAGCAAAACGAGCTGTCACGCTGCCTGCCGGCCCGGCACCGATAACTATCAAATCATACTGTTGCTTCGGGATCATTGGTTGCTCTCCTTTTCTATAGCTTTTGCCGGACAGACGATCAGACAATTTTCACATTCAATACAGATATTCATATCGATCAGGACAAAAAACTCTTCGATGCTAATTGCATCGACCGGACAGACAGCTACGCAACTTCCACAAAGATCACAAAGATCCTTTCTGACAAACATCTAAATACTCCTTTCAATTTTCTCAATCCTGGCTGGTCTATTGAACCCTATTACTCTGAATCAGGATTATTATCTATTTTGCCGGTCTCTTTAAAATCTAATACCAGATATTTCCCATCAGGTTTAAAGGTAAAAACGATATCATAAAACTTACCATATTCATAACTTTTAAAAGAGATGGGACAATTATTATCCAACAATTTCTCGATCCGGTGGTTTTTAATCATAAATATCGGTTCGGAGGCAACTTCTCCGTAAGGAGCAAAATAATTCAACAACTTTGGTAGTTCAAAAAGTTCTTCTTCCACTATTTCGGTATCAATATCAATAACCCTGTATTGCTGAATCAGATCTCTGTTTTGTTCGATATACTTTAGAAAAAGTACTTTAAATCTTTCTATATTACTGGAACTGGTTAAGAAACCAGCAGCTCTGACATGTCCCCCGTATTGGTCGAGAGCTTCTCTGGTAAAATCAAAAGCTTTGATTAGATCAAAACCATCTGTACATCTGGCTTCACATATATAATCGTTATCCTTTCTCTT
>CAZSVG010000055.1:0-6928 GCA_964610195.1 uncultured Candidatus Cloacimonadota bacterium
TATCTGATCTCAGAAAGTGCCGACTGGTATAACTTACTGTTAACCACATTTGTCAACAGAATCGGTCACCATGATCAATATACGGAAGCAGCAAGAAATCGACTGTTAGATTGGGGATTGCTTAAGGAAACTATTTCTATCTATTCAAATACCGAATGGTTAGCAACCCGAACGGAGCATTTAGAAGATTGGGAGCAACTTCAATGGGAGAGAGTATCAATAATCTTTGAAGCTGAACAGCTTAAAGAACTAGTTGGTTTAAATAATACAGAAGCTCAGCCAATTTGGTTATCTTCCGAAGAAGGAGAAATCACTTTCTCTGATAAACATACTGAAGACCTTCCGTTGGTCAGGGATAATACTCTCTTCTACCATAGTTTCGAAGTTACTGGTGAAGTACTGGAAGCAACTATGAGTCTGGGTAGTTATGAGATGAGTTCAATCTGGATTAATGGACAAGTAGTTCAGACTAATACCAATCAAATGAATGATGGACCTACCGCCATCTTCTTTGTAAACTCTCTCGTTATTGATCCTGAAAAATTTACCAGAGGGGAAAACCAGATCCTGATCAAATCGGAAGGAACAGGTGAGCTACAGGCTTTGTTATTCAATCTTGATCTTTTAATAAGGATTAAATAAAAGGTATATTTATGAGAACAAAGAAATATCTTATCAATAGTTTTTTGATTGGGCTTTTATCGATTACATTATTTTCCCTTCAGGGACAAACGATACAATCAGAAGAAGCAACTCAAACAGTGCAATCCTCAGAAGTTTTTGTTGATGAAGATATAATAGAAGCTGAGATCGTCATCAGAGTGCCTGAATCTTCTATCCAACCAAGAACCAGAACGGAAGAGATTGACTTTACCCTTAACTATCTCGGAAAGATTGTACTCGAATCGAATAAAGAACTATTTTAGAAAATATAAGAAATTGAGGAGTTTGATAATGAAAAGAATCGTGTTGTCAGTGAGCATAGCTCTTTCGGGTATTTCCCTCTTTGCTCAGACCAATGAGGTAAGTTTAAGTTTACCAGAGATTTATAAGAATGGCGGTTGGTTTTCGCACGTGATTGCCTTTCTGTTCTTGTGTGCCATTGTCCTTGGGATAGTCAGATTCATCCAGTTGGTAGTAAAAGAAAAATTAGATGCCAAAGCCTTTTTCCTTAAATTGAAGGGGTATATAAAGAATGAAAGTTATGAAGAAGCTATCAATGTAAGCGAGCATTTCAAAAATTCCACCCTGGGATTCATCTTCTGGAGCGGTCTATCTGTCTTTAATGAATCCCGTAAAACCGGAGTTAAGGGGACGGATCTCAAGAACACGCTTCAAAATGCCTTTGATGAAGCCGGCTTACAAACCATATATAAAATTGATGGTGGTTTATTTTGGTTTGATATCATTGCTCAGGTGGCGACACTTTTAGGGTTATTGGGAACTATTTGGGGATTAATGGTAGCGTTTAAAGGTTTAGCGGTAGCTCTACCGGTGGATCAGCAAAGAGTCCTGACTCTGGGAATTCAGCAAGCAATGGGAACCACGGCAATGGGTTTGAGTGTTGCCATACCCACCATGTTTATAAAAGGATTTTTATCATCGAGAGCAGAAAAAATTATTAATGATATTGACGAATACAGCGTCAAGATGATTAATCAGATCAGTAATACCATCAAGGATTAAAAATGGCTTCCGGAGCATCAAAGAGAAGAATACTGAAGAGTTCTAATCTTCAAGAGTTAAATCTTATTCCGATTATGAATCTATTCATTACTATTATCCCGATGCTTTTAATGATAACAGTAACGATCCATATGGCATTCATATCGTTGAATCTAGCTGCCAGTGGAACGAGTGGTTCGGAAGAAAGTGAAGGGTTATCCGGTTCTGAAGCGAAAGTTAAAGAGATCAAGCTTGTTCTTTATCCTGACAGAATCGAAATTCAGGAAGAAGGAATCAGAGATCCGATCATTATACCTGCTATAGAGACAGAAGAGGGGGTAATAGTATACGATTATCAGACTCTTGATGCCATGCTGGCTAATATTAAGGGAAGAAATCAGGAGATCCATGAAATCAGGGTAGCCCCCTATCCCGATGTTTATTACGGAGTGTTAATCAGAGCCATAGACATATGTAAAATGCAGGGTTTCCCCGAGGTTAAATATGAACGAATACGTGTCGGAGCCATCTAGGATCGGGAGAGTTGGATGAAGAGAATTTCAAGCAAACTTAATAGATCATATAGTCTGGGTCCCAGAAAAGCTAGAAAGCCGATTAATAAAATCAAGAGTTTGAATATTACCTCCCTGGTTGATATTCTGACTATTCTTCTGGTTTTTCTAATCAAAAATGTATCTATAGACGCTCAAAGAGTAACAGTTCCCGAGAATATGAACCTACCAACTACAATAACAACAGAAGAGCTGGAGAGAAGCGGGATGTCGGTAATATTAAAAGTATTCCCTGATCAAATTCTTGTGGGCACTGAGAACCTTTATGTTGGGACACCTGAAGATTTTATGACTCAACAGGAAGTGAGAAGCCAGTTACTTTCTTTTATGAAAGAACAATCAGACCGGATTGTAGACCAAAGTCCTCATCTTACCCCTTTGTTACTTGTCCAGGCAGACTCAAATATCTTATGCCGTTATATAACCGATATAGTTGCTCTGGGAGCTACTGCCGGATTCTCCAGCATATATTTTTCAACGATCAAAGGTGAAGACCCGTTGATAGTGTTTGGATTGTAATGGAAGAGGGGTATATGACACAAGATACAATACTTAGCTTAAGGTTCTATTACAAAGGGATGAATCTTGATACAGCGGAAGAAATCCGAGATATTAAACATAAGTTGATTATCGGTAGTGATAAAAACAATCAGTGGCAGATTCTCGACCAATCTTTTCCCCCAAAACATCTGTTGATCAAAAAAGTCAAAGATGAGTTTAGATTGTTTCTTCATAAAGGGATGCAGCTAACTGTTAAAAAAGGTAATCAAATCCTTACCGAAGAAAACCTCCGTACCGAAAATCTGTTGAAAAAGAATGAACTGACCCTGGATAAAAATACAACTGGATATGTGACCTGTGCCCGCGATTGGAGTATAGCATATGAATATGTTAAGGCTGAACAGAGAGCCTTAACGGATGAAGACCGGAGAATCATTCAGCAGTATCATCGCCGACCGGATTTATCACCACAGGAAAAACTTAACAGAAATCTGATCATAATTATTATTTTACTCACCATTATAGGTGCTTTTCTTTTTGAAAGACTATATACGCCACCGATTATTGAAAGAACGTTGTCACAGAGAGTCCAGATAGATGTCACTCAGCCAGAAGAAACTCTTGTTTTTGAAGAGTATATTCCTGAAGAAACCCCTGTTGAATCGGAAGAATTAGTAATGAGACCAATCGGAGCCGCTACTATTCTTGGTTTTGATCCGAGTGAAATTTCTGGTCCCGTTGTTCAGGTTCCTGGAGGGCAGGTCAGGATTACCTATAGTGAAGAGATAGTGGCTACCGGATCGGGAACTCCAGGTTCAGGACCGGGAACTGCTCCATCCAGATCTGGTGGACGAGCCACTGAGAGTTTCAGTGCCGGGGATGTAAACCAGAGTACTGTTACCCCGGGTGAGATTTTCCGTGGCGATGTCGATGCTATTAGACGAATAGGTATGAGAGAAATTGATCCGAGTGTCATAGGTGGAGAAATAGAAGATATCCATTTAACTGAAATTACGACAACTGAACAGTTACAGGCTCTGGTAAGAGCAAGACAGAGAGCCCTTTCAGCCGGTATCGAAACGGTGGATGAAACAGCTATCGGGACTGCTACTCCGGAAATGCGGGAAGCAGCGGTAAATATCAGACAATATATCGAACCCAATCTGAGACAACTTCATGAACTTTTTGCCAAAGAATCACAGATTCGTAATATTTATGGGTCGACACAGATAACCTTATATTTTAGACCTGATGGTCAGGTAGAGGGGGTGGAATTGGAACCGCGTCCGGGAAGTTTTTTCACCGATAGTTTTAAAGCTCAGGCCATCGAAATTATGATGCGCTGGCGGGTTCCGACCAACAGACAATTACCGGCTTATTCTTTTCAGGTCAGATTTGTCAGGAGTTGATAATAGAGGGTTTATCGACATTCTGGAGTATTTTCGATTCCAAAGGATGCCAATTAAAATTTGAGCAGCAACAGGACAGAATTGCCACCCCAAATTATTTTAGTCGATCTTTTAGATCGATGTGACCTACAGATTAAATAACTACTGACAGAACCAACAACCATACCGGTGACAATATCAGTAGGAAAGTGTGCTCCCGCACTGATTCTGCTCAAAGATACGAGACCAGCCAACCCATAAGAGGAAGCAATAATATAAGGATTTCTGGTTGTATAGTGTTGATAATAATGACTATAGACAGCCAAGGCAAAGGCTAAAGTGGTGTGATTAGAATAAAAAGAAAATCTGGCATCTTTCTTTAATTTATCAGACAAATCAGTATCATCACTATATACAAAAGGTCTCTTTCTTAAGGTGAGGCTCTTTGTCCAGTTGGCAAGAGAGTATTGGACAATCAAAACCTCACTCAAAACGAGAAAGTTGTCCCAGGTATAGGGATCGTCCCAGGCATTAACAATAGCTACATGAGCCAGAGATGCCAGGGTCAGATATGTTCCGGCATTATCCAGGTCAGGAGAGTATTTTCTTATCGCCCATCGGTCAAAGAAAGGAACGTCAGAAGTTTTTACTCTTGATACTTCCTCGGCAGTTAAACTTCGGACATGGTTATTATTATAGTAGCTGTTGACCAGATCAAGAGAACCACCTAAGAGAATATTAGTGTAAGCCTGACAGGTATTAACATCAAAAACTCTCGCTGAGAGCAGGGAGCAGAATAATATCAAGAAAAGAAAGTGGAGCCAACGGAAAGGCATATAATGTTAAGAACAGAGCAACCCCTTTATCGAAGAAAGGGATTGCTCTGATTAATCTAACTAAGCCAGGGTGGCAACCATGACCGCTTTTATTGTATGCATTCGATTTTCAGCCTGATCAAAAACTACTGATTGAGAGCTTTCGAATACCTCATCCGTAACTTCCATTTCCGGAATACCGAATTTCTTCTTGATCTGTTGTCCAACCTTAGTGTCTGCATTATGAAATGATGGTAGGCAGTGGAGAAAAATCGTTTCCGGCTTGCCGGTCTTTTTCATCATGGCCTTATTAACCTGATAGGGTTTTAAAAGGGCAATTCTTTTTTCCCAGACTTCATCTGGTTCACCCATTGAAACCCAAACATCAGTATAGATCGCATCGGCACCTTTAACACCTTCGGCAATCTTATCGGTGATCTTTATTTTGGCTCCTGTTTCTTTGGCAATCGCCTGACATTTCTTGACCAGAGCCTTATCGGGTTGCACAGATGCAGGGGCTAATAATCGAAAATCAACACCGAGTTTGGCAGAGCCGATCATGAGGGAATTGGCCATGTTGTTTCTACCATCACCAACATAAACGAGAACGACTTCATTCAATGGTTTCTTGATATGTTCCTGGATGGTAAGGAAATCTGCTAAAACCTGGGTCGGATGATATTCATTTGTTAAACCGTTCCAGACAGGGACTCCGGAATAGTCTGCCAATTCCTGAACCTTTTCCTGTCCAAAACCACGATATTCAATAGCATCATAAAACCTGCCCAGAACCCGCGCTGTATCTTTCATGGTTTCTTTATTACCAATTTGACTTCCACTCGGTCCCAAATAGGTTACATGAGCACCCTGGTCATAAGCGGCCACTTCAAAGGCACATCTTGTTCTGGTTGAGTCTTTCTCGAAGATGAGAGCTATGTTTTTCCCTTTAAGTAGAGGTTGTTCGGTCCCATTATATTTTGCCTTCTTCAGATCTGCTGATAGCTCCAACAGGAACATGATCTCTTTCGGGGTAAAATCCAATAGGGTTAGAAGATTGCGATTCTTTAGATTAAAAGCCATTTCGAACTCCTTTTTGTTTTTGAGGACATTTTTTTTTAATCTCTCCGGAGAGCAAGGTTTTTTATTGACTTAAAAACCTTTGGTCAGATTTGTTAATAAATCAAGTTTGTGAGGTGATAATGCTGAGATCAGGGATAGCTATATTGATATTAACGATGTTCATGACAGGTTTCTTCATCCTCTCTTGTGCTCCCCGGGCCAATGAATTTTCATTATACGATACTGCAACCGGAGAAAGGATCTCTATCAGTAAAATGGTTACTCGGTTATCTGAGTATGATATAGTCGTCTTTGGAGAATATCACGGAAATGAGATAATCCACAAGATTCAGGCTGACCTACTTCCATACTATCTCAAGCATGCACAGGAGATTGCAATTTCGATGGAGATGTTTGAAAGAGATACCCAGATAGCGTTAGACGCCTATCTGGATAATATTATGGATGAGGAAGACTTCATTACACAAGCCAGAGCTTGGCCTAATTATGCCACAGATTATAAACCGCTTATTGAGTTTGCGAGGCAGGAAAATCTGCCTGTTATAGCTGCTAACGTTCCACGTCGATATGCTGCTGAAGTTAACAGAAATGGATTGGTTTATCTTGGTGAACTGCCTGAAGAAGAGAGAGGGTATCTGGCGGAAGAAATTGTTATTACCGAAGATGATTATCAGGATAAGTTTCTTGAAACAATGATGATGACTTCCCATTTAAGTACCATGGATAAAGAGCTGCTCGAAGAAAGATTATTCAACTTATATGCTGCTCAATCATTGAAAGACGATACAATGGCCGAGAGTATAATCCAGCATAAAATTAAAGAACCTGATGTAAAGATCATCCATTTTACAGGTGATTTTCACAGTAGGGGAAGACTGGGTATGGTGACAAAGATTCAGCTATTGAA
>CAZSVG010000056.1:0-6870 GCA_964610195.1 uncultured Candidatus Cloacimonadota bacterium
CATCCTGAGTGTTCTGCTGTCTACTTCCTGCTTTTCTCAGAGCAGAATGTATCGAACCGAGGAAAATGCTTCCTTGTGGCTGCTTCCGATCCTTCGACTGGCTCAGGACAGGGTTGGCGAAGCCAACACAGGATTAAGTGGCACAGACTAAAGTCTATGTTACTTCAAGAGTTCGGGAATGAGATCAAATAAAAAGTATCAGGTTGTTTTATTACCGTTAATTTTCCTCTGGATGGTCTCCTTAACCGCCCAATCAGGCAGGATAGAATTAGATAAAGAATTTCCAGGATTTGAGAAAAGTTTATCCACTCAAAGACGAATCCATCCCGCTGAACAGTATTTTCATTCCCAACAGAGTCTTCGGAGAGAAACCCGTTCGGATAATTTTGAAAAACTTCTCGTTTTATTGGTAGATTTTCAGGAAGATAATGATCCCCTCTCTACCGGTAATGGCAAATTCATGTTGGAACCGGATCCGAATTATCCGATCAGTATCGGTGCCCCACCTCATGATTATGAATACTTCACGGCTATCCTGGAGTCTATGAAATTCTATTATCTGGCTGCCAGCCTGGGTAATTTTGAACTGGATTATGATATCTATCCCCTGGAAAACGATTCTAAATTTGCTTATACCCTGCCACATCAGATGGGTTATTATAATCCCGGTTTAAACAATTATGATCTCTTTATCGAACGGATCGAACAGTATTTTCAGGATATTTTTACCGTTGCTGATAGTTATGGCGAAATCGATTTCGGTCAATATGCTCATTATTTAATCATCCATGCCGGATCAGACTGGCAACACGATATATTTGGAGATACCCCTTATGACCTTCCCTCTTTTTTCATACAGATTGGCGAAGGTAAGGAAGTATGGGTAAATGACGGAACAGTCATGATCAATCATGCCTGCAATGTTCCCGAGACAATCAGTCAAGATGGACGTTATGGGGTGATTAACGCTGTAATTGCTCATGAGTTTGGACATTCTCTTGGCTTTGTTGATCTCTATAATACCAGTAACTTCTATCCGGGAGTTGGATATTGGGATATCATGGACTCCGGTGGTAGCGGTAGACTGGTTACAGTCGGATTTGACGGAGAGTTATATGCTATTGAAGGGGGGTTGCCTGCTTTACCGGGTGCCTGGCATCGACTCTTAGTATGGGGTGAAGTTTTCAAGGAAATGGGTTTATATAAACAGATAACCGATTTACCGATCGGAATATCAATAGCATTAGAAGCTGCATCAAGTCTCTATAATCAGCAAAATCCAGTGCCTCGATTTGTTAGAGTTGATCTGAATGCGACGGAATACCTGCTCCTGGAGAATAGAAATGTAGATCCTGATGGAGATGGAGGGATTGCTTTCAGAGGAGCGGCACCGATTACCCCCGGAGGTGTTGATTATCGTGTTTTACTCTATCCGACAGCTATTCATGATGATGATGTTAAACCAATCTATGAATATGACTGGTTACTTCCCGGCTGGATAAATCGTTTTGGCGAATCATTTGGAGGAGGGCTTGTTGTCTGGCATATCGATGAAAAAGTTATCTTTGAAGAGGGTATTACCTATGAAGATGGAACCTTTGCCAGCAATTATGAGATAAACCGGGTCAATGCCAATGCCAACCGCAGAGGTGTAAGGATTATTGAAGCTGATAATATCTACGATATTGGCAACCCTTATTCCTGGTACTGGTATGGTACGGAATACGAACCATTTTTCCGCTATAAGCCGATGCTGGATATAGATGGTTTCTTTATAAACTGGTCCTATGAACCATTCAGTAACACTCTTTCCTCAAGATCGAAACCCCCATTATTGACTAATAGTGGTTATCCTTCTCTTTACCGGATCTATGATATCAGTTCACCATCAGGGTTAATGAGCTTTAAATACAGTTTTGAGCCATTTGAACATACAGGGGTCTTAAATGATGATCTGAAAATAAGCTATCTCGGTTCTCCGGCAAGTTCCTCATTTCTCAATGCCATGACTGAAATGCCGATCTTCACTGACGAAGGGGTTCGTTTTCAGAGACACTTTTTTGAACCGGAGAATGATCTGGATGTATGGGAAGATTTTTTCGGGGCTTTCTCTTTTCCATATTCCCCGACTAAACCGGTTGTGAGTTATCAAGAAGCAGGATCAGCAACCAAATTCTATGTAACTTCAGGTAATAAGCTGATTAAGATAGCTGACGATGTCGGCAATTTCACACAAGTAATCATGGAATTCGATAATGAAATTATAGAAACTCCTCTGTTGATCGAGAAAAATAATGATCTTTTGCTGGTTATTTCTACAGAAAATGAACTCATTATTAAAAGTGAGTTTGAGTTAGAATTAGAAAATCCTCTATATCTATCTATCCCGGAATCACGTGTCTGTTATGATGGTGATTTTTTATGGGCCTTGAGTCAAAATAGTATCTGGTTCATCAATTTTGAGTATTTGATTGATCAGCAAGATCACAGCGATCCCCTTCTCCTTTTTAACAGTTATGATCTACCGGTTACCTTGGGAACTGATTATTATCCGGTAGTCTTTAGTGATATCTATGATGTTTCTACTAATGCTCTCTTCTTCCAGGCAGATAATGGAGATATTTATAAAGTACGTCAAGAGCAAGATGGTTTATCAGGCAGGTTTTTGGAAAAATTCTTCACTTTGGGGCAGTATACTTTTGAAAAACCGACCCAATTATCTCTGGGGAATATTCAAAACCGGGTTTATATCTTCTTTGCTGCCGGCGAACATCTGTTTGCAGTAGATATAAATGGAAATCTGGCCAGAGGTTACCCCCGATATCTCGAAAACAAACATTTCTTACCGAAGGGTGATATCAGAATTCTCGATATAGATGAGCAAACACTATTAGTACTTCCGGTCAGGGAAGAGGGATACCTGTTATACGAATATGATAGCGGATTGATCTTTGAATATTCTATCATTTGGGATAAACCTGATTTTCCCGATCATTTCTATTGGGAAGAAGAATCTGAGAGATTATATTTCTTCTTTGCCGATGATAACGGCTACCTCTATGAAAATATATTCACAGCAACAGAGGCAAATCCTATTATCTGGAATGGTTACCGCAATAATGGTTGGGGTGTTTATCGAGGGATTCACATCATTGATACTACGCCTTCCGAGACGGTTATAGCTTATGCATTCCCAAATCCTGCCCGAACAGGAGAGGTGAGGATCAGGGTTGAAGGTGCTCAGAATAGAATTGATCTACAGCTCTTTGACATTAGCGGGAAAAGACTTCTTAATCAGGTTTTTCAGGAAGAGATAGCTACAGTGCATGATATCATATTAAATACAAGTAAAATGGCGACAGGAGTCTATTTCGGGGTCGTTAAAACTAATGGGAAAACCACGAATTTCAAGTTAGCAATAGAGAAGTAATTAATATAGAATACCAAGATAAAAAATAATAAGGAGATAGGATGCGTTTGACTACGTCGAGCTCGGGAGCAGCAACGGAGAAGTATTTTCCTCGGTTTTGGAAGTATTTAGTCTGTTTGGTGATTTTATCATTTACTATGACTAATCTCCTCGCTCAGATATATGTACCTGAAGACGAAAGTGAGTGGCAGGATGAATTTACCTTCCGTGGTGAGAGAAAATCAGCCACAACAGCTATCATACTCTCATCAATTTTTCCCGGTAGTGGCCACTTTTATGTCAATAAGAGATCCATCGGTACTTATATTTTTCCCGTTATCGAGATCGGATTATGGGCCGGTTATTTTTATTTTAACAAGCAGGGACAGGATATTGAAAAAGATTATATGGCTTATGCAGATCAAAACTATCGAAGATGGCGTCAAAATGAGGTACAAACCAACCTGATCGATAATCCACAATCGAGCAGTATCTATAATGACCTTCATTTCCGTTTGGACGAAGATAATACCCAACATTTTTATGAAGATATTGGAAAGTACAATAAGTACATCTTTGGTTGGTCTGATTGGTACGAAATCTATTTTGAATATGGGGTTCAATGGCAGTTTGATAATGATGGAATTTGGATGGGTAATTATGCAACCCATCCGGATTATTCGGGAACAGATTATGATCCACCTTATAGTGCCCTTAGACAGAAGTATATTGGGATGAGACGCGATGCTCAGGAGAATTTTGATAAGAGAACCCTGGTAACTTTCGGGTTGGTTTTTAATCGGATTATCAGTTCTCTCGATGTAATCAGGGTAACGACCATTTATAACAGGGAATTACGATATTCTTCAAATCTTGATTTTAATCTCCATCCCGCTTTTGTTAATAATCAGTTTACTCCGATGGCTACAGCCTCTTACAAATTTTAGGTGATCTTGATTATCACAAAAAACTATAGGTAATAATAACCTGGGATAACAGAAAGATAAGGTTTACGATGAAAAAAACGGTTCTGATATTAATAGTTACTTTAATACTGGTCAGCAGTAGTAATCTTTTTAGTGAGCAGGTATCAGTTAGAAAAGCTATGCTTTATTCTGCCCTTGTTCCCGGTTTGGGTGAGATGTATCTATCAGACTATACCAGAGCCGGAATATTTCTGGGTGCTGAAATTCTTATCATTGCTTCTTATCTGCAACTCAATCGAGAAGTTGATTGGAAAACAAACTCCTATCAATTGTATGCTTACCGTTATGCCGATGTGCCTGTAGGAGGTAGTGACAGCTATTACCGTTTGATAAATAGTTATATCAGTAGCGAACAGTATAATGCCGAAATCGAATTATACTTCAGGAACAGATTTATTGTTTATGAATACAATCCACAAATGTATAATTATTATCTTGATCTGTATTTGATCAGCGATGAAGATGCATGGGAATGGGCAAGTAGAGAAAATTGGCTGGCCTACAGAGAACTCAGAAGAGAAAAACAACGGCTGGAAATTTATACTAATTTTGCTATAGGAGCCGCAGTACTCAACAGACTGATTAGTGTGATTGATTCAGCGATATTAGCTAAAAAAGTCAATAGAGAAAGAACAGTACTATCCCAGCTGAGTATTGAACCGGATTTCATTAAAAAAGGATATATGATCTCCTATGAATTTAAATTCTAAGATGTACAAAAATCTTCTTCTGACAAGCTGTCTGATATTTTTTATTTCTCTTCTTTTCCCACAAATATCAACCGATTTTACATATCAAGAAGCATCAACAGCTAGCAATGAAATACCGATTATGAAAAGTTTCCTGAAATCAGCGATTATACCCGGATGGGGAGAGTTAAGTGTCGGTAATAAAAGCGGATACTTTTTTCTTGCCTCAGAAATTTTAATGTGGGGGAGTAGATTGTATTTTCTGGAAGAGGTTAACTTGAGAGAAGAGGAATCTTATCTCTATGCTCTTCAACATGGTGGTCTTCAACCTGGCAAACATGATCGGGCATATCTGGAATTATTGACCAGGTATAATAGTTCTGGTTTTGAGCCTGGTGGTTATAATGAAATGATCCTTAAACGAGCTCAGAGCCTTTATCCCAATGATCAGGAGGCTCAAAATCAATATCTACTGAATAATGCCATATTAGATGAGTCTCTTTTCTGGAGTTGGGATTCGAGAGAAGATCGTCGACAATATAGTATAATGCGGAAGAATGCAGATCATAACAGAGACTATGCCAAAACAGTAATCGGAGTTATAGTTGCCAATCATGTAATTAGTGCCATCAACGCAGCAAGGGTAACTTCTATTAAGAATAGAAGAAGCAGGATACAATTCGGATTTGATTATGATAGAAAACATCTGGCACCTATAGTCAGGGCAGAAATAAGTTTTTAAACTCACTGATATCGATTATGAATACCAATAAAGCTAACAGAAGTCACATACAAAAGGATATTTAACATGAAGATACTGAAGATAGATGGAAACACTTTAACCCTGAAGGGGATTAAAAGTGTAGCAGAAGATCAATATGAAGTAAAGCTCACTGAATCAGCGAAGAAATCGGTTAGTAAATGTCGTGAGTATGTAGAAAAACTGATAGCTGAAAAGAGAATAATTTATGGTTTAACAACCGGTTTTGGTAAATTTGCCGGAATCAATATTCCAACTGATCAAATTGAGGAGCTACAGAAGAACTTAATCCTGAGTCATGCAACCGGGGTTGGACAGAATTTCAATACTGCAGAAACACGAGCGATAACTCTTCTTCGATGTAATGTCCTGGCGAAGGGTTATTCTGGAGTTAAGTTATCAACCCTAGAAACACTTATTAAGATGCTAAATGCCGGAATTCACCCCTGTATACCGGAAAAAGGTTCTGTTGGTGCCAGTGGTGATCTGGCTCCCCTATCCCATCTGGCTCTGGTATTGATTGGAGAGGGGTGGGCAGAATATCAGGGAAGAATTATATCCGGGGTAGAAGCGATGAAGAAAGCGGGTTTGAAGCCGGTAAAGCTTGCAGCCAAAGAAGGATTGGCCCTTAACAATGGAACCCAGGTAATGACAGCCGTTGGAGCTTTGACTCTTCTAAAAGCCTTACACCTCTGTCAGGCAGCTGATATCTGTGCTGCCATATCCTGTGATACTCTTTTTGGAACTCCTGCCGCCTATCATCAGCTTATCCAGGCAGTGCGTCCCCACTCTGGTCAGATAATAGTAGCAGAGAATCTGAGAATGTTACTTGCTGATAGTAAAATCAGAAATTCTCATCTCAGTTGTAACAGGGTTCAAGATCCCTACAGCTTACGTTGTGTTCCTCAGGTTCACGGAGCTGTTCGGGATGCTTTAAGCTATGTTCAGAAAACAATAGAAACCGAGATCAATTCAGCAACTGATAACCCCCTTATCTTTCCCGACGAAGATCAAGTCATATCAGGT
>CAZSVG010000057.1:0-6726 GCA_964610195.1 uncultured Candidatus Cloacimonadota bacterium
TGAAGAGAATCCTTAATGCCGATATTTACCCGGTTAAAAGAGAGATCGATTCTTCACTCCGGGATAAGATTGAAAAATACTTCTGGAATCTTACTTTTGAAGAACCAACCTTGAAGTGGACACCGAAATACAAACAATAGGATATCTAATAATAGCTCTGATCTTTATTAGGATGACAATAAAAAATCAGAACTACAATATGCTTGACAAATAATCAGTTATAAAAAGTGTAGCTAAAAAACTATTGGAGTGTATTCTCTATGACTAAGGCGGAATTAGTAAAAATTATCTCTGAAGAGACCGGTATTCTGAGAAAGGATACAGCCATTGTGGTTGATTCCTTTTTAGAAGCCCTGAAGGATAGTCTCAAGAAGGGTAATCATATAGAGTTAAGAGGATTCGGAACTTTTAAACTGAAGGTCAGAAAGCCCCGTAACGGCAGGAATCCGAAAACGGGAGTTAGTGTGCCGGTACCTGCACGAGTAGTTCCCACCTTTAAATATACAAGATCAGTCAAGGAAGAGATCTTCAATCTCGATCCGAAAAAAATAATATAATTATAAGGAGAGTTAATGCCCTGCGGACGAAAAAGAAAAAGACATAAGATAGCCAAGCATAAAAGAAAGAAAAGACTCAGAAAAAACCGTCATAAGAAGAAAATGCGCTAATGAGTGAAGATTTTTCTCATTTATCGATTATTGCGAAACGGATACGTCGCAAGATAAATGAGATGATTTATAGAGCCGGTTCCGGTCACCCCGGAGGTTCACTTTCAGGAGTAGAACTCGGAACCGCCCTTTTTTTTCATTTATTAAAACATAATCCTCAACACCCACAGGATCCTGAACGGGACCGTTTTATCCTGTCCAAAGGTCATGCCGCACCATTGCTCTATGCGTTATTGCAAGAAGCCGGGTACTTTCCGGAAGAATGGTTGGCGACATTCCGGCAATTAGATTCCCCACTCCAGGGTCATCCCCACTCTTTGAAATGCCCGGGGGTTGAAGTATCTACCGGTTCATTAGGACAGGGACTCTCTATTGCATCCGGTCTTGCCTGGGGGGAGAGAGATAAAGGTCACCACAACTATATCTATGTTTTACTGGGTGACGGAGAACTCGATGAAGGACAGGTCTGGGAAGCTGCTATGTTCGCTGCTCATTACCAACTATCTAATCTCATTGCCTTCGTCGACCGGAATAATCTCCAGATCGATGGCCCTACCGAGAAAGTTATGGCTCTGGAACAATTGTCCGCTAAATGGGAAGCTTTCGGATGGCATGTTCAGAATATCGACGGACACAGTTTCCCGGAGATCATCAAAGCAGTAGAAATAGCAAAACAGAGTAATAAACCTTCGGTTATTATCGCCCGGACTGTCAAAGGGAAGGGTATCTCCTTCATGGAGAATCAAAGTGGCTGGCATGGAAAAGCCCCTAACAAAGAGGAATTTGAACAGGCGATGAAGGAGCTGGCGTGAAACTCCCCTTTTCCAGAGGCGAAATCCTTCCGGTCAGAGACGGCTATGGAAAAGCTCTTCTCGAGTTAGGAGAATCCAATCCCCGGGTAATAGTTCTCGATGCTGATCTGGCTACTTCCACCCGGTCCAACTGGTTCGCCGAAAAATTCCCCCATCGGTTCATCGATGTCGGAATTGCTGAACAGAATATGGTGGGTGTTGCTGCCGGGCTAAGTTTAAGCAGTAAAATCCCTTTTGTCACAACCTACGGGGTATTCGTCACCGGAAGAGCTTTCGACCAGATCAGAAACACGGTCTGTTACTCAAGACTCAATGTCAAGATCGTCGGCTCTCACGGAGGTCTCTCTGTTGGTCCGGATGGAGGAAGCCATCAAGCTATCGAAGATATTGCCCTGATGAATACTCTTCCGCACATGACTATTTTCTGCCCGGTAGATGCCAATGAAGCCTATAAGATGACTCTAAAGGCTGCTGAAATAGAGGGTCCTGTCTACATCAGACTGGCTCGGGAAGCTACTGAGGTTGTAACCGGTGAAGATTATCATTTCGAACTAGGGAAAGTAAAAACTCTTCACTCAGGAAAGGATGGGTATCTTATCTTTCATAGTGTTATCGGAAGTGAAGTCTTGAAGGCTGCTTCCCTCCTTGCTGCTCAAGGTCTTTCTCTGGAAGTGATCAATTTCAGCACTGTAAAACCACTTGATACCTCACTACTCGATCAAATTGCTCTTTCGGGTAAGCTGGTTTTCGTTATTGAAGAACACCTTTTAAATGGTGGATTGACCAGTATCATTGCTACTTATTATGCCCTGCATAAACCGTATAGAATATATACTATATCAATTAATGATACTTTCGGTGAATCAGGATCACCGGAAGATCTTTACGATAAATACGAATTCTCAGCCCAGAAAATTGCAGCTTTCATCAAGAATACTCTCAGGAATATGTAAACATGCGAATAATATTCATCTCCTTTTTGCTTATCTCCCTTACCTTTTCCTTATCGGCTATAGATCTCTATCCAAGACCGAAAGTTGGTTTGAATATTTCTCAACATTACGGTATCGATTACGGTTATGAACAATATGAGGTTAAAAAGGGGATCAGAACCGGCGTTACTGCCGGTCTGGCTTTTGATTTTCCGATAACTGACCTTCTGACAATTAGTCAGGAGTTTTTATATACCAATAAAGGTTCCCGACAGAAGATAAAACTGGCAGCAACAGACATAGAACTTGATGTGTTTTATCAGACCGACTATCTGGAGTTCCCAACCATCTTTATTCTACGTTATTATCGAAACGATAACTTTGTTCTCTCTTACCAGACCGGCTTTAGCCTATCATACCTGATTCAGAGTCGCTATGAACTGAACGGTTTGATCGAGACCGGAGCAGGTGATTACGAACTTGATATCGACAAAAGGATGAATAACATTGATCAATTCGACTTTGGGATTATCCTAGGAGGTGGAGTTGAGTTCCCGTTTTTCAACCGGCGTTTCTCTATTGACTACAGGGTTAATTTTGGGATCCCTTTCATCGAACTACCCACCACCGAAGATGTTTTCCCGGAGGAACAGACCGCAAGCAGAGTTAAGCTGAGAAACCAATCATACTCATTGTCTTTGGGCTATTTCTTCTGATTTCAGAAACAATAAGCTAGCCTTTTTTTACAGCTTGATACAATTAGTTCCTTCATTAAAGATACAGGACTTGATATCCTTCTACCCCTTATAAGCGATTTTCAATCTAATATCCCTATAAGAGATCACATTTGCCTGCTTAATGGGAGAAGTACACCTCTCTTTTGTTAACTTGTCCGTAAATCTCGATAATAATATCCTATCTGCCCGATAATTATTTTAATCCTTTTTACTTCCTCAAATTTTTTTACTTATCCTCATAATTACTTGATATAAGTGCATCTCCCTGTAGCGACAGTAGTGCCGTCTATCGATAGGCTGTACAAATAGAACCCGGTAGCTACTATCCTCTCCTGTTCGTCTCTGCCGTTCCAGAAGGCATTATACTCACCTTCGATCATATACGCATTAATCACTCTACGAACAAACTGCCCTTTCAGGTTATAGATATCGATGACTACGCTTCCCGCTTTCGGCATGACAAAGCTGATGTTTGTTCCAACCCCTTTGCCTCTTCCCATACCACGCATGTTAACTATCGGATTGGGATAATTGTGCAGTCTATAGTCATGAACTGAGAGATCGGAGATAAGTTCCTCCGACGGTTCAATAGAGAGAGGGTTCCATTCGTAAGCACCCATATCGATGGAATCTCCATAGATACGAGGATTACCAGCCAGGTCATATTCCGGAAACTCGAAATCAGGTATATTTAGAGTCCCGGCATTTCTAGCCGGGGAGTTCTCAGAAAGCATATAAGGATAGTCGGGTAGATCATCTCCCATCCACCGGGGATTACGATCGATATTCCCTTCACCCCAGTGGACGATTGTATTGGGGTTACCAAAATATAAAATACCTGCTTCTCCACCCTGGATCAGAGAATGTGATATATAAGCCTGACCCTGATTGATATAGTAATTTTGGACTGCTATATTATGAGGAGTGTTCCCGTAAACAATAGAATTGATAAGTTCAATATGGGTAATCCCATCACCAAAAGTCAGACCTCCACCAGTATAGTTTGTTGAAGTGTTATTCCCTATTGTTGCATTGATAATCCGAATAGTTCCTCGATTCCAAATCTCTAAATTGCCTCGAGGTAACCCTATCCAATAACCTGGAACATTTGAAATCTGATTATTGGTTATCTCCAGATTGACTATATTAGCAATTGATGCTTCCGTAATAGGATCTAGACTATTACTGGTAATACCCATGCCAATACCCCATCCACCATCAGGATAGTTATCGGGTTCATTGGTTCTTATCCTGATATTTTCAGCATATAAATTATACTCTGCTTCCAAATGAGCAAGATTAACTGCCCGTGAACCACTATTATCATATACATGAAGATTTTTAATGATAGAATTACCGACACAGGCGCTACTTACTTTTGACATCCTATTAGTATGGGAATTTGTAACATCTATATTCTCCAAGATATAATCCGATACATAAGAAAACCTTATAGTTATGTATTCAGGAGAACGTATTGAATTGCTGCCATTTATGACAGTAAAATTCTTGACAGCAAAGTTTCGGATAGGTTCTCCCCAGGTGTCAGGATGGGATACTGCCTGTAAAAGAGGAAAGGAGTGTTCTCCATCAAGAATCGTATTTGATTTGTCTACTCCGACCAAGGCAATGTTTTCACGTAGTGATATAGGAAACCATTGATTATTCAAAGATGGTGAATATATCCCCTCTGCTACATTGATAGTTCTTTGAATCAAACTGTCCGGTGCTATCCTGATCATGGCCATAGCTATTGTTTGTAATGGATCAGAAGGTGTTAATCCACTGTTATGATCGCTACCGGCGGGATTGACATAGAGATCTGCTGCGATTGGTTCTATCATTCCATGGTTGACCATGATGTTAAAATTAGGAATATTCTGTCTGTGATAATAGACAAAGTACCTATCCGTATTTAGAACGGTAAATGTATCAACTATAACTGAGGTTTGTCCTATTCCAAATATTGCTAAATCGCAACCTACTGTTCCATAATTTAGATAGATGTTGTTTAATGATTCTGTACAAAATTCAATTTGAGTTCCTGATTGGGTTAGTATGGCACCGAAATAAAGGGAGTGGTTATATCTGATTGTATTCCCCCTTAAGAGTGGACTACCACTGGTTAGCAAAGATAAACCACTACCGTATGATGCAAAATTCAGCTCTATAATGCAGTTACTGATAATAGGTGAAGTATTACGAAGAAACAAGCCACCACCATGAAGATAGGGTCCAGCAGTATGAGCCTCACCATAACCGTTTCTGATGGTGAACCCGTTCAGAACAGCATTCCTGGTCTCATTATTGACAAAGAGAACCACTGTTCCCTCATGATTACCGTCTATTACAGTATTGGCAATGTAACTGCTGTCATATTGATCCCCGTCATAAAGACCGGTGATCGTGATATTCTTTCCCTGATAATTTATCCTCTCGGAATATATCCCCGGATATACAAGCAAGGTGTCGCCATCCTGAGCTACTGATATACCCGTAGAGATTGTTGTAAAATCTCCTGTCCCGTCCTGCTTGATTTCCCAGGTGACAGATAAAAGTGCCGAGATAATCATTAGATTTATTATAAGTGTAAATGTTATTTTCATCTTCATCTCCACTAAAGTCTATATTACAAAAAATTGTCATCCTGAGTGTTATGCACCAAAATGAATTGCTTCATAGAGGGTGCTCATCATTTTGGTGCAAAATTTATCGAAGGATGTATGCTTCGGAGGTTAGTTACAGGGGCAGGGATAATCCCTGCCCCCCAAATAAATATACTACCATAACATTCATGTATATACCTTTCTTTGTGTCTATTCTTGTTGAAATCGTTTTCATCAGTCGATTCTATTTACTTATATATCTATCTGATCAATAACATCTTTCTGGTAATGACTTCATTCCCACTCGCTAACCGGTAGAAATAGATCCCGGAACCGACCTGACGATTCTGATCATTCAAGCCATTCCAGCCTATAGTATGCTTCCCCTCATTTACCTGACCGGTGAAGAGGGTCTTCACCAGTTGACCTTTGATATTGTAGATCGTGAGAGTGACTTCTCTGGTTTCGGAAACATAAAAGGGGATCTGAGTAAGATCTGATCGGGATAACATATTATGTGAGACCGGATTGGGGTAGTTCTGATAGAGAGAGACTTCCGGACGGTAGATCGTCTCCACCCCCCCTTCTTCTGAACCGAGCCGGACTATACTGAATCGCTGTCTTAACGGTTTGATGGGCTTAAAATTGTACTCGCCGCTGGCGATATCTCTAACCTCTGCTTGCTGGATTCTTACCGGTTCTCCTCTCTGATCTCCACGCTGGATAGCAAAAGTAAGCTCCTCTCCCAGATGTGTCTCGTTGGTATAAGCGAGGATCTCCAGAGGATAACCACCCAGAAAGACAGAAGCTCCAACACATTCATCCCCGGCATAGACCGCTACTTCCAGAACATCTTCATCATCAGCGATCTCTTCGATAAAGATCGATTCGTAAGCCGGACCTTCGGTATAATCAAAGAACTCAGGCTCCGGCCTGATATATTCTGTAGAGGAATGAAAAGGTAACTGCCA
>CAZSVG010000058.1:0-5349 GCA_964610195.1 uncultured Candidatus Cloacimonadota bacterium
TTTGCAGAAAACAGACCAGAAAAAGCAATTGAATATTATAATGATTCCTTTGAATACTATGACAAAACCTTATCTGCTTATGAGGAAATCAGCAGAACCGATAATTTTCCTCAGTTCAATGAAGCCATAGATGATGCCCGCTTAAAGAGAAGAGCAGCATGGGCACGCCTTTTCAATATGGGACAGGAAAAGCATCTGCAACACCAGGATCAGGAAGCTTTGCAGATCTTTTACAATCTTGCTGAATTAACCCCGGATAGTACCAATACATATATTATGATCGCTTCTATCTACCAGATGCAGGATGAGCAAGATCTGGCAGCTGAGTATTTTCAAAGAATAGCCCGAATGGATGAAAATGATACTACTTCCCGTAAAAATCTGGCAGCTTACTATTTCAGTAAACAGAATTACCCCGAAACCATTAAGTGGTATAATGAAGTAGTCACAATCGATCCCACAGATGCCGACAGTTATTATATGATGGGAATAGTCTATACGAACATGGAAGATCGGGAAAATGAAGCTCTGGCTGCTTTTGAAAGGGCTTATGAACTAGACAATGATTTCGTTGACGCGGCTATCAATGCAGGATATATTGCTTTTGATTTGCAGAATCACGAGAAAACCATTAAGTATTTTAAAAGAGTCAATGAGTTAGAACCAGATAATCAGGAAATTTTACTCTTGTTACTATATACTTATAATTATAAACAGAATTTTTCGGAAATGCTCGATTATGGAATGAAACTTTATCAGTTAAACGACCAGTCAATTGAGGCTGTTCAATTCATAATCCTGGCAGCGACCAGATTGGAGAGAATGGATATCCAGCAGGAATTCCTCCAAATATTGAGTAACCTGGAGTAAACTAAATCAAGCCCAATAAACAGGGATTTATTTTTTTGCGAAAGTGGTGAAATTGGCAGACACGCTGGATTTAGGTTCCAGTGGGAGTAATCCTGTGGGGGTTCGAGTCCCCCCTTTCGCACCATTTAATTGAAATTATTATCAGGAGTTATGTAAGTGAATGTAGAAGTAAAAGATGTAGATCAATGTGTAAAAGAGATGACCATCACGATCCCCTCGGAAGATGCTTTAAAAGACTATCATGCCGTATTACAGAAGTTCAAGAATTACGTAGTCGTTCCGGGTTTTCGTAAAGGGAAAGCACCTCTGTCGATGGTTGATAATCTATTCTTTGAGCAGGCTCGAGAGTCATATTTAAAAGAAAAAGTATACGATTATTATGAAAAGGCTTTAGCCGATAAGGATATCAAACCTTTATATGAAGGAATGCCAACTAATATAGATTGGGAAAGGGGTAAGGATCTGATCATGGTCTTTCGGTATGAGGTCGAACCAACTGTCGAGATCACAAAGTACACAGATCTGGAAGTGCCATATTTACATACTGAGTTTTCAGATGATATGATTGACAGTACAATAGAGAACATCCGCAAGAATATGGCTAAAGAAGAGACTATCGAAGGGCCTGCTGAAAAGGGGGACTTACTAATTATTAATATGGAAAACCTCGAAGAAGATTCAGAAAAAGGACACCTGCTGCTAGATGTCACTGAAATCAGATTAATGGATAACCAATTCGGCGAAGATTTAAATAAAGCTTTAACTGCCGTTAAAAAGGATGAGGTCATCGATACCATTTATAAGGAAGAGGGTAAAGAATTCAAAGTTCGAATAACAGTAAAAGAGATTAAAAGAATGGCATATCCGGAAGTAAATGAAGAATTTGCCAGGGAGTCAGACTTTGAATCTCTGGAAATGATGCGTCAGGAGATCAAAAATAACCTGCTCAATCAGGTAGAGAATAATAACAAAAGAGAGAAACAGAAGGGGTTACTCCTCAAACTTATCGAGTATAATCCGTTTGATGTTCCCCCTACTGCTGTAGTTTCTTATTCTCATAAACTTGCAGAACCATATGCCAGATTATTAAATAAGAAACCGGAAGATATTGCCAGTTATTATACTAAAACTGCTTATTTCGAGATCAAAGGATATTATATAGTCAGCTCTTTAATGAATAACCTTGCTCTGGAGGTTGGCGAAGAGGATCAACAACAATTGATCAAAGAACTGGCAGAAGAGTTGAATCTTAAAGTGGAAGAGTATCTGGAGAAGAATCCTGATGTAACAAAAAAAGAAGAATTCGTTAATAGATTAAAAGAAAAGAAGTTATTCGAGTATTTAACGGAGAATAACCGGTTTATTCCCAAACAGAACGAAGCCGAATTAGAAGAAGTGTCTAATAATGAAACTTCAGAAGATAAACAAACAACAGGTATAGAGGAGTAGGATATGCCATATGTCCCAATAGTTGTAGAACAGACTGGCCGTACAGAACGAGCTTATGATATCTATTCTCGATTGTTAAAAGACCGCATTATTTTTGTTGGTTCTGCTATTGATGATAACGTTGCTAATCTCGTTATTGCCCAACTACTTCATTTAGAAGGGGAAGACCCCAATAAAGATATCTATATGTATATTAATTCTCCCGGTGGGACAGTTACAGCAGGATTAGCAATTTATGATACTATGCAGTATATCAAGCCGGCAATAAGTACGATATGTATTGGTCAGGCTGCCTCCATGGGAGCTCTATTATTATCTGCCGGAGAGCCAAAAAAGAGATTTGGGTTACCCAACAGCAGAATAATGATTCATCAACCGATGGGTGGTGTTCAGGGACAGGCAACTGATATTGATATCCATGCCAAAGAGATCCTCTATCTAAAAGATCGTCTGAACCGTATCCTGGCAAAACATACGGGTCAGGATCTGGATAAAATCCTCAAGGATACAGACCGTAACTATTTTATGAATGTCGAAGAAGCACAAAATTACGGAATCATTGACGATATACTGGTTAACAGAAAATAAGAAGGGTAAGAATATGGATAGATTTGTCGATAAATACAGCAAGCTACATTGCTCTTTCTGTGGTAAGAGTGAAACTGAAACCAAGCATATGATAAAAGGTCTGGCAGGTAATATCTGTGATGAATGTATCAAGATGTGCCATACTATTATTGAGGCTGACCATAAGGAACATCAACTCGATAATTTTGTTCTCCCCACACCTCGAGAGATAAAAGAATATCTTGATCAATATGTGATTGATCAGGATTCAGCAAAACAGATTATTGCCGTATCGGTTTACAATCACTATAAAAGGATCTTCAAACAGAAGAAGAATGATGATATAGAGATAGAGAAAAGCAATATTCTCATGATTGGTCCTACCGGTTCAGGAAAAACTCTTATTGCCCAGACTCTGGCTCGTTACCTGAAAGTTCCCTTTGCAATAGCTGATGCGACTACCCTCACTGAGGCCGGGTATGTTGGTGAAGATGTAGAGAATATCCTCGTTCGCCTCCTGCAAAATGCCGATTACGATGTAGCAAAAGCAGAAAGAGGGATAATCTACGTTGACGAAATAGATAAAATATCCCGTAAATCAGAAACTCCTTCCATTACCCGTGATGTTTCCGGTGAAGGGGTGCAACAGGCATTATTAAAAATTTTGGAAGGAGCTCGAGTAAACGTGCCCCCGAAAGGTGGGCGAAAACATCCCCACCAGGATTTTATCGAGATCGATACCGGAAAGATACTCTTTATTGTTGGCGGAGCCTTCTGCGGTCTGGAAAAGATCATCAAACAGAGAATTAACCAGAAGAATGTTGGTTTTGATGCTGATTTGGGCAAAAATGCTGAAAGCACAAATGATATCTATTTCAAAGTTATTCCCGATGATTTGCTCAAGTATGGACTTATCCCTGAATTGGTTGGCAGACTACCGGTAACAACAGCCCTGACAGAATTGAGTGAAGAAGCTCTGGTTCAGATCTTGACTCAACCAAAGAATGCCATCTGCAAGCAGTATCAGAAGCTCTTTGAGATGGAGGGAGTTGAGCTGGAATTTACTACAGAAGCACTCATGAAAATAGCCTCTATTGCTCTTACTCAGAAAACTGGGGCTCGGGGTTTAAGATCCATCATGGAAAAGACAATGTTGAGTATTATGTATAATCTCCCTGACCAGGTGAATATCAAAAAATGCCTGATTACTGAAGAGGTGATCTCCAATAACAGTGAACCCGAGTATGTTTATAATGATAATGAACCACGGGAGAAAGTAGCTACCAGCTGATCTCTTAAATAACCAAGATTGATAGGTAGGATAACTAGACATTTAAAGACACCTTTATTGAACCAAGTGTCTAATTCTATCTCTCTTCTTAATATTCCGGATGAGTTGTTATCCTTCATACTTCTACCCTTATAGTGTGTTTTTGGTGATTTAATATCAAGACTATCATTGACATATATAAGAGCTATTTCAATAATGTATTTCTACATTAGAAATGTCATAATCAAAAAAAATAAAAGACATTGAAGTAGTATAAATTGATGAGGAAGTTATGAAACCGAAGAAAATGAATAAGAAAATGCCTGCTCTACCCGTTCAAAAGCCCCTTCTTGATTTTCAAGCTGATATGCGACCCCGTAAGATATTGAACCCCAAGACTAATTGCCTTGGCGATCTTTGCTTTCTGTCTGATCATCTACTGGGTCACTCAGAATCGTTCAGTTACTTTCTGGGATGTTGGTGAATATATCACCTGCAGTAGCATTCTTGGCATTCCTCACCCCCCGGGAAATCCTTTCTATATTATCCTGGGTAGATTTTTTACTATCATTGGTTTCAATATCCATCATGCCCTGATAGTCAATTCTATCTCCGGCATTATGTCAGCTCTGGCAGTTATGTTTGTCTATCTATTCACTGTTAAATTAGTATCAATGATTGATGATAACCGTTATCTGATCTATCTGGCTGGAATAATCGCTGCTTTATATACAGCATTTTCTTTTACATTCTGGAATAATGCGATAGAGGCATCTGTCTATCCGGGACGTGATCTGGTTATTAATTTTGTTATCTGGTTTACCCTCTTGTGGGTTGAGAAATCCCGTAGTTATTCTCATCAAAATTATTTATTACTGATTATCTATGCCTTTTTTATCGGATTCAGTATCCATCAAACTTCATTACAGATCATGCCGGCTGTCCTCTTTATTGTAGTATATCCCCTATTAATTAATTCTTTAAAGACCAGCAAGTTCTGGATTCGCTTTACAATCTTCCTTATTCTGGGGCTGATTCTCTATTTCAGTTTCATTCAGATCAGCAGAGAGATCCAGATTCCGGATATGGCAAAAATAGTAACCGCCCTCTTCTTTGTTAGTGTGACCTATGTATATTTAAAAGACCGTATTCCACTCAAAGTCTGGCTCTGGGGTGGCATATTTATGTTGATC
>CAZSVG010000058.1:5359-6719 GCA_964610195.1 uncultured Candidatus Cloacimonadota bacterium
ATCTGTTTGTGAGATCAGAATTAAGGCCATTTATCAATGAGGGGCATCCCCATAATCTAGAATTATTCTCTGATTATGTTTTGAGAAGGCAGTATGGGGTTACGAGTTTCATAGAAAGAAGAGCTACCTTTTTCTATCAGATTGATTATCATTTCCTTCGATATTTTTTCTGGCAGTTCTTTCATGTAGAGACTATAGCCAGATGGTTTGGCACCTCATCTTTATTCGTAGGCAATATATTAAAAGCTATTGTTATTTTTCTCGGTTTTGGTGGGATATATTATCAGATAAAAAAGAACCGGCATTCATTCACCTACCTTCTCGCTTTCTTTCTGATGACCTCACTGGCCATGATATTTGTGATGAATCTGTCTGATGGGGAAGTCAGAGACCGTGATTATTTCTTTGTTTCAGCCTATTATTTGTGGGCTGTTTGGATGGCTATCGGTTCTATCTGGTTGATAAGATATTTTATAGACAACCGGAGAAAAATCTATCCTTTAATTGCCTTATTCGTGATTCTGCTTCCGGTGATCAATTTTGCTTCTCAATATTTCATTCATGATAGATCAAGAGAGTTTATTGCGCTCGATTACGGACTGAATTTCTTGAATAGTCTGGAAGAAAATGCCATCATCTTTACTCACGGAGACAATGATACTTTCCCCCTCTGGTATGCACAGGCTGTTTATGATCCATACTCCTTCGAGAATATCTATCCGGCAAAAGATGTCTATCCTGATGCCAGAACGGAAGAAGCTATAGCCAGGGCTATGGAGTTTAAGACCCGTTATTTGAAAGGGATCAGGCCAGATGTCTCTGTCGCCAATCTCAGTCTGCTAAATACCCCCTGGTATATCAGACAATTAAGGGACTTGGAAGGTATTGAATTTAACTATCCGGACGAACAGATTGATGACCTAAGACCGATGATGGTAGATCGTAATCGAATTTTGACTTTTCCGAGCCCCAATCCGGAAGATACTTTCAGTGTTGCTTTGGAAGGGGGTAGAATCCTATATATCAAAGATCTCTCGGCAATTCAGATTGTCCGTGATAACTATGGAAAAAGACCGATCTATTTTGCAGTCACTATCGCCGATGATATTGTTTTTGGAGATCATCTCAGAAACGAAGGGATGGTCAACAGGCTTGTTGCCAATAAAGATCCCCAACAGATAGATCTGGAAAGGTTAAAGCATAATGTAGAAGTGATTTATTCTTATCGAAGTATCTTTGAAGATGATATCCATAAAGACGAGAACATGCGAAAATTGATAACCAATTATGGGGCAGCCTTTATGAGAATATCTCAATATTATCACAATCAGAACGATCTTAGTAATGCTGCCCATTATCT
>CAZSVG010000059.1:0-6686 GCA_964610195.1 uncultured Candidatus Cloacimonadota bacterium
CGGAGAAGTATTTTCCTCGGTTCTTTTTGCGGTCAAAAAGAAAGAACATAAAAAAAGGCAGACCCAAAAACGATCTGCCTTTTCCATATATCTCTATGACGCTTTATTTCATCAGCATCATCTTCTTGTATTCATCATAGTCAGTCGAAGTCCTGAAGTGATAGAAATAAACTCCGGACATGGAAGCATTCCCACGATTATCGGTTCCATCCCAGAACAGGCTGTGCTGACCCTTCTGATATTCGTTTTGGGATACCAGAGTCTTGACCAGCTGACCTCTCATGTTATAGATCACGATCGAGACATTTGCCGTTTCTGACAGCTCGAACATGATATTGGTGCCGGGGTTGAACGGATTCGGATAAGCTCCGATCAATCTGGTTACATACTCAACACCTGGAGGTAATCCCGGATCTTCCGGACTGGTCAATACCGAAGTTGGGCCGTGGAAACCGTTCGTCAGATCGAGTTGCACTAATTCCAACCAGTAGTAATAGGTCATATCCGGAGAAATACTCTCATCGACAAAGTTGTATCTCTGTTGATTAGAGGTATTGGTAGCCGGTACAATCACTGTATTAACCTTGATAGCCTCATCCAGAGTATGGATGGTGTTACGATAGACATTGAAACCAAGCATGTTAGTCTCAGTCTCACTTACCCACTGCAGCTCAACATACTGATTAACAGCAACATAGGTCGCCATAAAAGAGGAGAGCTCGACGGGGAGAGGTTCTTCATCTATCTCAAATCCCATAACCCTGATATTATCAAAACGATTATTACCAGTTGCACCAGTTCCTCCATCAAGTACAATCCTGATAATAAAATTAGGATTGTCATTAACTTCTGGGATGCTTGAGAAATCAACTATTCGGACAGCCCAGCTAGTTGGTATATCAGTTATGGTATTTAAATAGATAAAATCAACTCCATTCAGTGAGTAATATATAGCCTGGCTAGTGAATCCTGTGTCAGTTCTTTGAGTAGCATACGATATCAAGATATCTTCATAACCTGAGGTGGATACGATGATATCGAAATGTTCACCGTTATTCACAAGATCTGTTGCCGGTCGTGGAACAAAGCTACCCCCGTTTACTTCTTCATCGATACCATTGATAATAGTACCAGTAAAGGAGACAGCATCAGTAAAAGTATATATTATTTCTCCTGATCCGGTGTAAGCAGGGATTGGTTGTGGCCAGTTTCCTGAAGTAGGAGGACTATTGAAATTCCAGTAACAGAATAATGGTGTGTTGATTATAACATAAGTTGCTAAAACTATTTCACTGTCAAAATAGCCCTCTTTTGAAGCTTTAGCCCAGATTGTAGTTGTTTCAGCGACTTCTAATTGAGCACTATATAGTTGCCATACAAAAGGGTCATTATAATAACTGTAATAGACATCCGCATCTTCTGTTGTTGTTGATATTGTTATATACTGGGTCTCATAATAGGTCCCTGCAGGTGGGCTGAATGTAGGTGTCTCAACTGTAGGTAGCGTTATTACATAAGTTGCTGAAGCTACATCACTATCTTCCATTCCATCCTTTGTAGCATATGCCCAGATAGTTGTTGTTTCATCAATTGCTAACTGCTCACTATAAAGCTGCCAATCGTAAGGATCGTTATCAAAACTGTAATAGATACTTGCACCTTCTGTAGTAGTCGATATAATAACATATTGAGTTGCATAGTATGTGCCTGCAGGCGGATCGAAAGTAGGTGTGGCCACTTTCTCAGGAGGAGGTGGTCCATCATAATCAGTTATCAAGATATTATCAATATTTAGTTGCCTATTTACAGTTCCAGTTTCGGTTGCCCTTTTTATTCTAATCCTGACATTTCCTGGTATATTAACTATTTCAGAAAAGTGTTGAACAACATCAGAATCAAGTGCTGTGAAAACATTGCCAATTTGATTCCATGTATTACCATCATTGGTGCTATATTCAACTTTCCAATCAACTTGAAGAGCTGTTCCATAACGACGATACGAGAAAGAAACAATTCCGGCACCTGTAGTCTTATCTTCTAACATAGTCATAACAGAAGTACCGTATCCTCTTAATCGGGCTGATCTTGCTCCTTCTTTCCAATCATCTGCAGAAGTTCCTATTAATACTTCAGTCATATTCCAGTCAAGTCCACTGAGATTTACTGTTCCGGAGGCATATGCTGTTTTTGTTTCACCAACTCCTTCAAAATCTACAAAATAGCCCGGTGATGGTGGTTCTGTAACGTTTCCACTTAATGCAACTGTTACCGAAGAAGCTCCTCCTCCACTGATAGTAATGTCTCCAGAATATATACCAACAGCCAGTCCAGCATCAAGTTGAACATCAATCATTGTTGATGATCCATCATATGCAGGTAATGATGTCAATGATACTGAGAAATTAGCAGGAGGAGTAATTGTCACGTCCGTTCCATCAAGATTAGTTCCCGTCAACTCAAAAGATTGCAATGTCGAAGGACCTTCACCTACTACATAATCTAAGCCAGATATTGAATCAGGATTTACATACAGCACTGCACCTTCAGGTTCAATGTAAGTAATAGTTACTGCATCGATTTGAATATGGTCTCTAACTGAATCTGTATTTCTTACAGAAAAAATTACCTCAATATCATTTGATACTGTTGTGCTAAACTGAAAAGGCCAACTTATTTCTGTCCATTCATCTGTATCCAAAATCGTATAATTGGAATATGGTGAATAATAGTTTGTACTTAGACGATAAAAAGCATTCCTGATTTCACCTTTTCCTCTTGCATAGTATTTAACAGTATACTGTGTATCAGCTATAATTGATAATGTTTGTGTCGAAAACCTTGCATGAGTACTGCTAGTCCTTACTAGTTGACAAGCTTTAGTTCCAGAAAATGAAGATACAGTATATTCATTGACATTTGTCGTTCCAATACTTGATGAATTCCCATACCAATAATCAGGAACACCTTCTGTCCAATTTTCAAAATCCCCATTGAGAGCAATGTCAATTGTTGTTTGCGCCCAAATAAATCCAGTTACCATCAGAGCAACTAAAACCAAAAAAATTGTCCTTTTCATTTAAACCTCCAAATTATCATACTAAAAAATTGTTAACGATTTATAATGATTCTCACTTATATATCTGAGATTATGAAGAGATGAGAAGGTGGTCAGTTGGAAAGGTGAATTCATAATAGAAGGAGCGTGACGCCTTAAAGTTAAAATTTCCTTTCGCTTTCTAAAAATCTCTTTCATCATCTTTTGGTCTCCCAAATTTAAAAGATACAACTTCTATGGTACGTTTATAATTTCGGGTAAAAAGTGTCAAGCTTTTTGTTCGATGAAGAAGAATGTGGGAGTTATTAGCTATGTAGCTGTTAGTTATTAGTGAAGACCAGAGGAAGAAGAAGCAAGGAGGAGGAATAGAAACATTCTATGAGGGTTGTGGCAAGCGGGAGCTTGCCACCCCGATAAAACGCGGAGGGAGAAAAGCATGGGGAATGTCCGGAATTCACTCAGGGTGACAAGGAAGGGAGTTATGAGGTGACAGGGTGACAAAGTGACAAGGTAAAAACCAAAGGATGGAGAAGCAAGAAGGAATAAAAAGTTATTAGCTATGTAGATATTAGTTATTAGTGAAAACCGATGGAAGGCGTAGCAAGGAGGAGGAAAAAGTTATTAGCTATGTAGCTGTTAGTTATTAGTGAAGACCGATGGAAGGCGTAGCAAGAAGGAGGAAAAAGTTATTAGCTATGTAGCTGTTAGTTATTAGTGGAAACCGGAGGGAGGCAAAGCATGGGGGATGATAGAAACATTATATGAGGGTTGTGGCAAGCGGGAGCTTGCCACCCCGATAAAAACCTGCGGGAGGAGAAGCTAAGAAGAGTTATGAGTTGTGAGTTATGAGAAAAGGAGTGGCAAAACGAATACGGAGAACCCTTCGATACAAATTCCGGATCGTAAAACAAGAGTAGTTTCCGGAATTCACTCAGGGTGACAATCTGGTTAAGATTATTAATTAACGGACGGTGATGATGCCGGAGCCGTGATTGGTGATCCGGCCGATGATGGCGGTCGAGGAGAGACCGGCGGAAAGGCAAGCTTTGAGAGCGTCTTCAGCCTCTTTCGGGGGGAGGGCGACTATGAGCCCACCGGAAGTCTGGGCATCGAAAAGGATAAGTTTTTCCGCTTCGGAGAGAGTCGCTTCGAAACGAACGAATTGCTCGTAGTGGTTCTTATTATTGAGAGTTCCGCCGGGGATGGAGTTCCGACTGATCAGTTCCTTCAAGCCGGGTAATAGTTTAACCTGATCATGATAGATCTCGGCATCCATGCCGCTCCCGCGGGTCATTTCGGAGAGATGGCCGAGGAGTCCGAACCCGGTAATATCGGTACAGCTATGGAGCGGATACTCGATCAGGATCTCTATCGCCTGTTTGTTGAGAGTGCTCATCCACTTGATCGCTTCATCTTTCTGTTGGTTAGTGGCTATCCCCCGCTTCATGGCGGTGGTAATAATTCCGGTGCCGACCGGTTTGGTGAGGATCAGGAGATCTCCTTCCTCTGCTCCGATGTTAGTGAGGATCTTACCAGTCTCAATAATCCCGGCAACTACGAGACCATATTTAGGCTCCAGATCTTCGATAGTGTGTCCGCCAAGAATGGGAATTCCGGCTTCAGTCGTTTTATCTGAAGCACCTTTGAGGATCTCGGAGAGCACGGTGATGGGAAGACGATTGATGGGGAAGCCTACTATATTCAGGGCAAATAGGGGTTTGGCACCCATGGCATAGATGTCGCTGAGGGCATTGGTTGCCGCTATGGCTCCGAAATGATAAGGTTCATCGACGATGGGGGTAAAGAAATCGGTAGTGAGCACGATCGCTTTTTCATCATCAATTTTATAGACTGCCGCATCGTCGGAACTTTCGGTGCCAACCAGCACATTCGGATCAGATAGGACCGGTAGCTCTCGTAATACCTTTTCCAGAACCGAGGGCTGGATCTTACAGGCACATCCGAGGCCGTGAGTGAACCGGGTCAGTTTGATCTCTTCCTGCTTATCGGTGCTGATCTCGGGAGCGGAAGACTGACTCATCAGGGGTTGGAGATTTTTAACGACGATCTCGGCCGCTTTTTCTATCTCCTCTGCGGTTGTTCTCCGACCGGTAGAGAAGCGGATCGTTCCCATGGCATAATCAACAGGGACTTGCATTGCTTCCAGGACAGGAGAGATCTCGATTCTGTCAGAATGACAGGCTGCTCCGGCAGAAAGGGCTACCTGATCTCCAATAGCGGCAAGGAGAGTTCCGGCATCGACATTATAAAAACTGAGATTGAGGGTATTGGGTAGTCTCTTTTCGGGATGACCATTCAATTTGATCAACTCTCTGTTTATCCCCCCTTTTTCCAGTGATTCGATGAGATTATTATGTAAGGTATCCCGCATCTCACGCATACGCCGACTATTAACTTCCAGATCACGTCTGGCAACTTCCGCTGCTTTACCGATCCCGGAGACGGCAACCACATTTTCGGTTCCGGGGCGGAGATGTCTTTCATGTTCGGCGCCATACATGCTTTTTACAATCTCAGTCCCTCTTCTGATAAAGAGAGCTCCGACCCCTTTGGGCGCATAGAACTTATGCCCGGCCAGAGAAAGGAGATCGACCTGTAGTTCATTGACATCTAAAGGAACTTTACCGGCAGATTGGGCGGCATCAGTATGAAAGAGGATCTGGTGTTCCCTTGCTAGGTGACCAATTTCAGTTATCGGTTGCAGGGAACCGGTTTCGTTATTACTATGCATGATCGAGATCAGGATCGTCTCGGGAGTAATTGCTTTTTGTAATGCTTCGAGATTGACTATCCCATATTCATCAACGGAAAGATAGGTAATCCGGAAATGCTGATCTTCAAGATGACGGCAGACTTCCATCACTGCCGGGTGTTCAATCTGAGAGGTGATCAGATGGTTCCCTTTCCGACGATGGGCATAGGCAACCCCCTGAATGGCGAGGTTGTTTGATTCAGTCCCACCCGAGGTGAAGATGATCTCATCACTGTTACAACCTATGAGTAGAGCTACCTGCTCCCGGGCTTTTTCTACCCGCTCTTTGGCTTTCAACCCATAGAGATGAATGCTGGAGGGGTTACCAAAATCGTCCTGCATAACCTCCCGCATCAGTTCCATAACCTCCTCGGCAAGAGGGGTGGTGGCGTTATAATCGAGATATATCGGCTTCATATTACTCCTTTCCGGATACTATTCCTGATGATTGATCGTATAAAAAACTCCCCGTTCCTGTTCGATGGCTTTGATCGTTCCTTTCCGGCAGAGATAATCGAGATACTTGATAACTTCATCGATATGCAGATGGAGAATCCCGGCCATATCCTCGGCAGTGCAAGGTCGACGTCTGATCGTGGATAGGAGCTGGTCTTTCAACTGTTGATTAATCTCGGGGAAGATCGGGGTGGTAGCCTTACGGGCAATGATCTCCACCGGTAAAGGTTTCAGAAAATCGGCAATCTGGTTTAATTTCTCTTCCGACTCTTTGATCAACCAGCGCTCTGTTCCCGGCCTATCGAGACTATTCAGTTGAACTCGGTGAGGATTTATCCGGAGAGCAGCCTCTTTTAACAGGGCAAGCTCCTCTTCATGATCATTGATCCCGGGAAGGAGAAA
>CAZSVG010000060.1:0-6680 GCA_964610195.1 uncultured Candidatus Cloacimonadota bacterium
ATGGTCAGGGCGATTGTTATCGTTCTGAAGAAGTTTGTGTATAATCCTCCCAGGGCGTTGGTGCTGACGTTGAACAGAGCCCAGGAGAGATTCATCAGAATATGCAGGAAGATGGGCACCCAGAGGTTATTATCCCATTCGATGTACAGCCAGGCGAACCAGACAGCACCGAGAGAGGTAATGAAGAAGATCCCCGCCGTTTCGAAGAGTATTGTGCCCTGATAGATGTGTCCGGGACCGAAGATCAATGCTCCTGATAGGGCAGCGGGAATAAAGCCCCAGCCCAATTTGCGGAAGAGCAGCCCAAAGAGAAATCCCCGAAAGAGATACTCTTCCATGAATCCGGCAAATAGTGTCTGATTTAGCAGCCGGAGCAACTTGAGTTCCGTATCGATCTTCCCTATCGCTGCCGAACTGACAAGCATCGGCAATACTGTGATAAAAGCGAAAATAAATCCCCTGATAAAGCCTTTTTGGAGTCCAAGAGTAGCAAAGAAGCGGTTGAAACCAAAGAGAAACCCGGTAAGAAGCGCCGTTGGTATTAACCACCAGAGATAGGGATAAACTATACTCAGATAGTCATTAGTTATCGTGAGCGTAAAATGCTGAGAGATCGCCCGTCTGCCATAAAAGGCGATCAGAAAGGTCAGGATCACTACAACCGAATAGATCATCCTCTTTTTGTTCATAGAATATGTTTCTCCTGTTTCATCATTTTCCTTTCGATTTTGTAAAGAATGAATGCCGCTGCACCAAAACTAAACTCTGTTAAACCTTCTGGTGTCAGTTCTGACTCTAGATCATTGCCAAAAGGGAAGAAGGTTAAAAACCAAAGACTAAGGGGAAACCCTGCAGACACGGAACCCGTAATAGAAGTGCATGTTCGTCGGGTTGTTGATGTCACGATAGGAAACTGTGCAGCCTTGGGCGAGGGCGTTCCAGCTCCCACCCCGCCGCACACGGGGACTACCGCTAACAGGATCTGCGGGAATCGTTATAAACTCTTACCAAAAGTTGCAAGCCCGTCTCACATGGACAAATGGGATAAGGCTTTATAATGAGATTTGTGTTAAGCTTCGAGAAAAAATTCTTGACTGATTAGGATTGTTTCACAAATAAAATATGTATAGATAAATTTTGTATTATAATGGAGGCTGAGAACATGAAACTAGATGAACTTAGAATATTCTATTCACAGTCCGGGGAAAAAGGTACTGATACTTGGTTAAGATATTTCCAGCCTGGTTCTGTAATAACTAATTTTTAAAGAGGACTCCAATGATAATAGTAATAATTGTTTGCACTTGTTTATTGTTATCCATCGCTCTCACTGCTTCTGATAAGTATAAGATTATACATCAGGTTACCGGTGGCGTTGAAACAAACTGTTATTTATTATATGATATCAAATCCAAAGAGGCTGCTTTAATTGACATAGGTGGTTCAATAGATTCCCTTATATCAGTCATAAAATCGAATAATCTGGATTTGAAATATCTGTTATGTACACATGGGCATACTGACCATGTATTAGGAATTCCTGAAGTAAAAAAACTCTATCCTAACGCAAAAATCGTATTATCTAAATCTGACTATATTGATCTGTTTGCAGTTAAGGAATGGGCGGATAAAAATCTTGGTCCGGAATTTCAAAACTATATGCGGAGTAACCCAGCAATGCGCAAGATTTATTACTTTGACGCCAATTCACTCGGGGAGCCTGATATATACACGGAAGATATTCTGTTTTTACCGTTTGGTGACTCCGAAATTAATGTTTTTCATACTCCGGGTCATTCTCCAGGAAGTGTATGTTATCAAATAGAAAACATCATATTCTCCGGAGACTTGATTTTTTGCCGTAGAGCTGGAAGAACTGATTTCATGAATGGTTCCAGGGCTGAATTAGTTAAATCGTTTAAGAAAATATATGATCTGTTCCAGGATAATATGATAGTATATCCGGGCCATGACAAATTCACAGATTTGGATTCTGAAAAAAAGGAGAACAAATCGGTTTCATTAATGGTGGCGAGTGGGGATAATAAACAACTTTGAGGACTCGGATTTAAGTCAGATGATGATTCAGTGATTTTACGGTTGTTTAGAGGGCATTTTTGATATGTTTTCAAACCTCTTGCAGTGCTTGCAGTATGAGGCTCGCTAGGCACAAGCAATCAGATGAATTGCCCTGCTACGTGATCATCCGTGTAGCTGCAATCTGCCTGATCTACTCACCTTAGAAATGCCCCTCTTTGGCTGGGTAAAGTAATAGCTGAGGCAAAATGCAATTTTCCGTGAGACTTTATACTCATCCTAATTAAGATCAGAGCTTTTATCAGATATTCTATTGTTTATATATCGGTGTCCACTTCAAGGTTGGCTCTCTCATAATACCACCAACAAAAGGTAAAAAAGTAAAAGTTAAGGGGAAATCCTACAGACGCGGAAACCGCAGTCGTAGCCGAACGCACCTGCCGTGGAGGCGACACCCCTATTCGCGATCGCGCAAAGACTGGCGATGCCGCTGTAGAAGCTACCACCCCGCTTCACCCGGGTAGAACCGCTGACAGGACCTGTGGGATTGGTATAAGATCCGCTTGGAAATGATGAATCCCAGATATCCCAACACCTCTCATAAACATTACCACTCATATCATAAGTCATCAATTCATTAGGTGCTTTTGTCCCTACATCGTGTGTTCTTATACCCTGACCATCACCTATATTTGAATTGTAATACCACCAGGCAACCTCGTCTATATTGTTACTCCCGCTGTAAGTATATCCCTGTGATTGATTACCTCCCAAAGCGGCAAACATCCACTCCATCTCAGTCGGTAGACGATAACCGTCAGCCGACCAGTTGCAGGATACATTGGTATGATTGGCACTGTCCATATTCCAGTCCGCAGGCCAATTATCGGGATTGGTTCCGTATGTGCTGTAGCTGTATGCCGGGGTCAACCCTTCCGTTATACTGAGACGGTTACAATACTCTATCGCTTTAAACCAGGATACTCTTTCCACAGGACGATCGGGATTACCACCAAAAGAAGAAGGATTAGTGCCCATTACAGCTTCATATTCTGCCTGAGTGACTTCATATTTACCAATATAATACGATGATAAAGTGACTGTATATGTTGCGGTAGGATTGAAAGTACCACCCTGAACAAAGATCATCTCTCCAGGAATAACGTCTATGATATAATTAGCCTCTGCTATCTCACTTTCCATCCAGCCATCTTTGTATGCTCTGGCTTTGATCGTAATGTCTACTGATATCTCTATGGGGATTGTATATATAGGTGATATGTTTGTAGGATCTGTTCCATCGGTTGTATATCTGATGGTTGCATCTACAGTCGCACATAATATTTCTATCGACTGAGGGGAGGTATATGTCCCGCCGGGTGGAACAAATGTTGGCGTTGCGACTGTTTCTGGTTCATAATCTTCGAAAGTTATGCTCTCGATCTCGTTGATGGGGATTGATATTTCTGTATTGTCGGTCTTATGAATAATCATCTCCATCCCCAGAAAAGAGACTGCCAGACCTAATATGAGTAAAAATATTGTTATTCTCTTCATTTTTCCTCCTACTTCAGCATGATCATCCTGCTGAATAATTCGCTGTCGTTAACTGATACTCGATAAAAATATACCCCGCTGCTAACCGGGTCGTTTCTATCATTTCTGCCGTCCCAGATGATAGCGTGGCTACCCTGTCTTAGCGTGTCATCAAGCAGCTTTCTTACTCTCTGACCCTTCACATTATAGATCTCTATCAGGGTTCTGCTCTCCTGACCGAGCTCAAACGTTATGGTCGTCTCAGGATTGAAGGGATTGGGATAATTCTTGAGAAATCTGATCGGGATCAGACTGACTAACTCAACCATATCCTCAACAGAAAGGTCTTCACCGAAAGTGATGTGATCTATTTCGGCAATATCGAATAATTCAGGATCAACGGCAATTAGATGGATAATCAAAGTTTCATTGGTAAAAGTCAGTTCCTCAATATCTGCCAGATTATATCCGACAGTCTCTTCAGAAACTAAATGGATTTGTATAGATCCAGCTGATAAAATGGACAGGGTGAGCATCATTATCGGCAGGATCAACATCGATCTTCTCGTTAATTTCGTGATCGGTCTAAACATATTATACCTCCTTCTTGGTAAATTTGTGATTAATACATTAAGATATGATGAACTACTCGTTTGTTTCCTACGGTGGTCTTTGATAATTCCTCTTCCAAGACGACCGTCTCCGCTGTTACTATGGGTTCGATGATCCAATCTCGGGTTACGTTTTTCTTGCTAAAGGATACAAACAGAATGATGATACTGACAACCACGATTAACATGAACAACCATCTCTTCATATGATCCTCTAACTCTTATTGGATGTGCAGGCATATGTTTGACTTTAGATGCGATTATTATCAAGAAATTTACAATGTCTTCTATAAGGAAGATTTTATATATAATATATATAAATCTGTCAAGTATTAATTTCGTAACCTTAAATAGAAAATCATCATTATCCTTATGAAAGGATGTTTCGCTTCAACAAAGTTTCAACAAAAGAGAAAAAATTTATGGAAATATCCTTTTTGAAAGAATCATTAGTTGACAGAATCCTCTTATCTATTAAAAGAAATGCATACACCAAAGTCCAATGCTCAATTCATAAGACAGAGGTCTTGATGAAAATTTTACCTATGTTCTCAGGTTCGAATACCATCGAAAAACGAAAGCTCTGCAGATAAATCACAGAAAATGTTCTGTTCATTCTTTTCTCTGATCAGGAGGTGATCATGAAAGCTATTACATTGATTTTTATCGCATTATTGGCAAGTGTCAGCCTTATGGCACAGACTGCGGTACCACCTGCAGCAGGTAGTGGCACTTCAGGAGACCCTTATCAGATTGCAACTCTGGAGAATCTCTATTGGATTGCCGCCAGTAATGATGTAGTTCCTGAACCTGACCAGGCCGTACGCTGGTCGAGTCACTACATTCAGACTGCTGATATTGATGCCTCAGAAACCGTTAACTGGTTTGATGGAGCAGGCTGGAGTCCGATAGGAATTTATCTTGGGTATAATAACCCTGATAACCTCTATTTCAACGGCTCTTACATCGGACAATGGCATACAATTGACGCTCTATTCATTAATAGACCGGATACTGATTGTATAGGTCTTTTTGGTTATGCATATGATGCAACAATCAGAAATCTTGGGATTTCAAATGTTGATATTACGGGGAATTTACGTGTAGGTGTTGTGACGGGATACCAAAGATTTTCCAATACCAGATATAGTTACAGCTCGGGAAATGTAAGTGGAGTCATCCAAGTTGGCGGCTTAATAGGTTATCAAACTAATTCCTCTGTTAGCAACAGCTATAGTACCGCGAGTATGAGTGGAGATTCTTCTATCGGCGGCCTGGTGGGGAGCCAAATATCTTCCACCATTAACAACTGTTACAGCACAGGGAGTGTAAGTGGAGTTACCAGTGTCGGTGGCTTGGTAGGTTATCAGGAAGATACCACCATCGACAGGTGCCACAGCACAGGAAGTGTGAGTGGACAGAATAATGTTGGTGGTCTGGTGGGTTCCTCAAGTAATTATTCAACTATCAGCAATAGCTACAGCACGGGAAGCGTGAATGGAGATAATCGAGTCGGTGGTCTGGTGGGAAATCATAGTTTTGATTCCACCATCATTAGCAGTTCCAGCACTGGAAGTATAAGTGGAAATGATTATGTTGGCGGTCTGGTGGGGAATCAAACTAATAGTTCCACCATCTATTCCAGTTATAGCTCAAGAAATGTGAGTGGGAATTCTTATGTCGGTGGCTTGGTGGGGAATCAAAGACATAGTTGGTCGTATGTCAGTCTCAGCATTAGCACGGGAGATGTGAGTGGGACAGATTATGTGGGCGGTCTGGTGGGGAGGCAGGAGACATCCTTTATCAGAGCCTCTTTCAGTACAGGGAATGTGAATGGAGAATCTTATGTCGGCGGTTTGGTGGGAAACTCGGGAAGAGATATGTATTCGAGTAATATTTCCACTATCTTGAGAAACTTCAGCATGGGAAGTGTCAGTGGAGATTCTTATGTCGGCGGTCTGGTGGGGAGGCAAAGTCATGAATCCACCATCACTGACTGTTTCAGTATGGCAAGTGTTAATGGGGATGATCATGTCGGCGGTCTGGTAGGGAGGCAAGTTGATAATTCCAGTATCAGCAACAGCTATAGCACGGGAGATGTGAGCGGAATTGATAATGTTGGCGGTTTGGTGGGAAGCCAAGTTGATTATTCCACCATTAGCCTCAGCTATTGGAATACGGAAACCTCCGGTCAGGACTGGTCTTCGGGTGGCGAAGGAAGATCTACCGCAGATATGACTTATCCTTACGCATCAAATACTTATGTTGGTTGGAATTTTCAACAGACTTGGACTGCTGATGTAAATCATACGATAAACTATGGTTATCCCTACTTGATAGATCCGTCAGTCTCTGTGGATGAAGATATCATCGCTGTCATCGAACCACCTTCCCTTTATAATTATCCCAACCCTTTCAATCCGGAAACAACGATTAGTTTTTATCTACCGCAAGATGTGGAGAATTTATCCTTAAGCATCTACAACCTACGTGGTC